>USCU01000051.1 GCA_900553335.1 uncultured Ruminococcus sp.
CTACACAGAGTAGATCGTCGGCAGCGTCAGATGTGTATAAGAGACAGGGTGATGTTATAAGCATTGAAGCTTTTGGGAACAAAACAAACAGCGTAATTTCAAATGAATTTTTAAACTGATCTTTTTGCAAAAAACACGAATTTTACAGCTTTTTACATCATATTCGTTTTACAGACATTGACGGATTTTACATTATATGGTATAACTAATTAAGATTTTCCCTGCCTCTATAGGCGGCGGATTCCACTTAATTTTTCAGTGTGGGGGGATGCATCTCCCACTGAAAACATTGAATAAGGGGCGCAGCCCCTTATTCAAGTGAGGTATATCGTGTAAAATTTCCTATTATCTATATTAAATAGTGAATTAAACAAACTGAAATATCGCTTATCATAAGGAGGACAATGCATGAAAGATACAACTCTTGTTATTATGGCAGCAGGAATCGGAAGCCGTTTCGGCGGCGGAATCAAACAGCTTGCAAAGGTAGGTCCCAACGATGAGGTAATAATGGACTATTCAGTATATGATGCTGTAAGAGCAGGATTTAATAAAATAGTTTTCATTATAAGAAAAGATATAGAGGAGCAGTTCAAGGAAATTATCGGTGACAGGATTTCAAAGCACGTTAATATCAGATACGCTATTCAATCTGTTGAAGATCTGCCCGACGGATATAAATGCCCTGAAAGCAGAACCAATCCTTGGGGAACAGGTCACGCAGTTTTGTCAGCAAAGGATTTTATAAACGAACCCTTTGCTATTATAAATGCCGATGATTATTACGGCAAGGAAGCGTTCGAGCTGACGCACAAATATCTTGTGTCGGATAAGATGAGTGACACCGGTTCAAATCTGTGCCTTGCCGGATTTATACTGGAAAACACTCTCAGCAGCAACGGCACCGTAACAAGAGCTATCTGTAAGGAAAAGAATGGAAAACTCACGGAAATTAAAGAAACCTATGAGATTCAAAAGCTCCGGGACGGAAGTATTGTAAGCGAAAACGATAAGCTTGATAAAAATTCTGTAATTTCCATGAATATGTGGGGTTGTCCGACTGAATTTATCAAAACTCTTGAAAATGAATTTAAAAGGTTTTTAGACGATCATATAACCGACACCAAAAGTGAATTTTTAATACCTACAATTATAGGCGATCTTTTGAAAAAGGGAGATTTAAACGTTGACGTTTTAAAATCTCATGACAAATGGTTCGGCGTAACCTACGCCGAGGATAAGGAATACGTTAAGAGCGAAATTAAAAAGCTTGTTGAGTCGGGCGTTTATCCTGAGAAGCTTTGGGGCGAATAGTCAGAAGAAACCGGAATATTAACATATTTATTCCCCGCAAACAGAAATCGGTGATAAACTTTATGGGACTCTTTTTCGTCTAAAATCGGCTCGCACTGCCGATTTTTTGCAAGATGTCGCTGCGTCGGTGTATATCTGCCCGAACGACAATATTTTAAAAGTGTGATTTTTAACCAGGCTAAAGATTTACACCCTTTATTTATGAGGAGATGAAAACATGACATATTCAAAGGGATTATTCTACACCATTTCAAGAGTTCTTATGCTTCTTTTGATCAATGTTTTTGCAAGTGTCATATCTGCAACACTGTTTGCGTGGATACTTAACCTTATAATCCCCTCTTTTAATGAGTCTAATATAAAAGAGAGAATCTTCTCAAGCGGAATTTGGTCATTGCTTGCATGGTGTGTTATAATAGTAATGCTTGTAATTCTGTTTTATAACGATGGCAAGAAGCACTCTGCATACGGTATGTTTGACATATTCACAATTTGTATAGCGGCAGTATTTATGTTTTTGGTCTACTTTGTTCCCATACTTTTTATCGAAGAAGCCAGTGATAATGTTTTGCTTGTTTTTGAAGGATTTTATTTCCCCTGCAAATGGCTATTGTCAGCGTTTAATAACGACTATATGATAGCGGTAATGATAGGAATCATTCCGCCTATCGTTTTAGCTGCCGCTTCATATGGTATTTCGCATATCATTTACTTAAAACGTCATCCGAATCTTGATCCGATTATTCAAAATCCGTATTATCAGGCAAGCGAGGACGAGTCAGATTCAGAAGAAAATCAGAGTGATGACAACTGATTTTAACAATACAAAAAACCGGCTGTGAAAAAGCACAGCCGGTTTTTTATCGACACAAGGTCGCATTCCCCCAAATAGCGCCTCACTTTTAAACGATGATTCTGCACTATTTATACATATACTTCTGATTAAAATCAATTATCGGAATCGCCTTATCAAAAAGCCAGCCCTGAGCCATGTCAAATCCGCACGATTTAAAAAATTCTGCCTGCTCAATCTTCTCTACACCCTCAAATAAAACGTCTTTTCCTGTAGATTCAATCAGCTTGCAAAGTTCACGCACATATTCTTTATCCTTAGGCGACTCTAAAACCTGATCAACAAAGGTCTTATCAATTTTCACCGTATTAACAGGCGCATCTCTTAAAAAGCTTAAGGACGAATAACCTGTCCCGAAATCGTCCATATCTATCTTAAATCCAAAGTTTGAAAACTGCGTCATATTATGTATAACTGTTTCCGGATCCTTTGCAATAATACTCTCAGTAACCTCGATTTCTATATACTTCGGATCCACACCGTATTCTTTTGTTATTTCCTCTACCTTTTCAATAAAATCCGGATAATTGTTATGAATTCTTGAAAAATTGACCGAAACAGGAATCGGCTCTACTCCGTCATCTATCCAGCTTCTTATCAGAGATAATACCTGTCTGAATATCTCAAAGTCAAGATCAACTATATATCCGGCATTTTCAAGAACAGGAATAAACGTATATGGCTGCTTATATGTCCCGTCAGGATTTCTCCAACGTGCAAGCGCTTCAGCGCCTATTATCTCCATTCTGCTGCAAGAAAATTTAGGCTGCAGGAACGCTTCTATTTCTCCGTCCTCTATAGCCTGATGTATTGTAGAACGAATTTTCTGCTCTAAAACCCTCTGCTTTCTGAATACATCTTCAAATACACAGACAGTTTTTCGCCTTGTTCCCTTTATATGCCGTCTGGCAAGGTTTGCATTATCAATTGCTACTCTTGCGGCTGTATCATCATCTCTTAAGAAATATACGCCGATAGAAATATTAAGCTCGCTTCTAGGATATTTCTGTGAATTAAAAATAGCAAACAACTTTTCAAATTTGTATATTCTTTTTAAAACCGATTCCTTACTATCGTCTTCGATCACCACTGCAAAAAGATCAGAGTGTATTCTTGTAGAAGCTATGATACTTTTGTTGCTTAAAATCTGCTTCGCCGTATCACATAAAATCTGATTTCCTGTTGAAAAGCCGAAATTCTCATTGATATAAGTAAAATTGTTTATGTCAAAATAAACTATCGCCGATGTTTTGCTCTTATCTCTTGTTTCCAAATAAGAGGTTAAAACCGACTTGAAGCTCGCATAATTCATAAGCCCGGTAACTGCATCAACAGCTATTTGACTGTTAGCATTTACTGCCCTGCCGCTTGACGGATTCAAAAAGCTCTCTTGCATTGCGAGAAGTTTTCCGTCTAAAAATTTCTCATTATTACCGTCATAAAAATCGGTTATGTCAACCATCGTAGTATGAACATACTCTTCGTTAAAGTCGCTAATCTTTGAAATTCCTATTGCAACAGAATAGCTTCCATCGGCTCTTTTAATCCGATGAAGGTAACATAAGCCCCTGCGTTCTTCTTCGTTCTTCTGAACCATTAAAGCTTTTTTAAGATCTATTCTCTCCGATTTGTCCAAATAATCGTGAGAATATAAGTCCTGCTTTAAACGCTCATTAGGATCAAGCCCTATCAAAGAAAGGAAGTCTTTATTACACTTTATTATTTTCCCGGAATTCATCTCTATTATTGCTTCTGCACAAGGCATTTCGAGCATTGTC
Organism: uncultured Ruminococcus sp.; assembly: GCA_900553335.1. Classification (GTDB taxonomy): domain Bacteria; phylum Bacillota; class Clostridia; order Oscillospirales; family Ruminococcaceae; genus UMGS1601. The sequence continues at coordinate 3,946 of USCU01000051.1, forward strand.
TTATTGCTTACTCCGGTCATAAATCCTCCTCCTTTGCTGTTTTTATTCTATAAATACAAACTCATATGAGCTGTCAACATTTTCATACAATTAAAATGAGATTGCAAAACACAATCCCCTACATTCAATTTTATTTTATCACAGCATAATCTTTCTGTCAATAAAAATGACAGCTCATATGTATTTTTTGGTTAATTTTAATAAAAATCGAATTATATTTTGTACATAACGCTCGTACTTAGTTTACGCTTAGCTAATTAAGTCCGCTCAACTTTAAATATAAGTCAGCAAGAAAATCTCCGAAAAAAACTGAAATCGCAATTCCCAATGACAACCACGGCCCAAATGCAAACTTACTGCTTCCTGATTTATATTTTGTTATAAGACCGGCGATGCTTCCTGTAACCAGTCCTATAAATACTGCAACAAGAACTGCCTTAAGACCTAAGTATGCGCCTGCTGCAAGCATCAATATAATATCTCCTGAACCCAAAGCTTTTTTCTTTGAGATCAAATATATCACGAAAAACGGAACGCTTACCGCTGCTGCTCCGCCAAGAATATACGTCAATGAAATCGGATTTTTAAAACCACCAATTCCAAAACCGGTAAGTATCAGCTTTGCAACCGCTAAAATTCCTATAACACATACGACAGACAAGCTTATAAGCTGAGTATCGAGGTCCATAAAAAAGACTATTATAAGGCACGAAAGCAATACGCATACAAATGCAGCTTCCACAGGGGCGTTTAATCCGAAATACGCAAACGTTAAAACATAAAGCACTGCGTTTAAAAGCTCTACTATCATATATCTCGGTGATATTTTTGCATCGCAGCTTCTGCATTTCCCTTTTAATATTATATAGCTTATAATCGGTATAAGATCATATTTTTTTATTTTCTGATTACAGGACATACAATGCGATCCGCCGACAGCTATTGATTCACCCGTCGGAAGGCGATAAATACAAACGTTTAAAAAGCTTCCTATAACCCCGCCAAAAGTGAAAATAAAAGCATATATTATAAAATAAGCAAGATATATCATTTTGATCCCCCAAAACTGTTTTTCAATCTTTATTGTAGTATGTTTTTGACTTTTAGTCAATAAATTTCTATTGACTGAGCGTGTCGACAAAGTCGACAACGCTCCCCAGGGGACAAACACACTCACTTCGACAGCTTTGCCCGTCTCGTTCTGTGTTTTTCCCCTAGGAAACCCCTTTTCGTCGAAAATCGGCTCCCACCGCCGATTTTCTCTCAAGGTGTCGCTGCGTCGGCGCATGTCCGCCTACGCAACAATATTTTAAAAATGTGCTTTTTCGAAAGACTGAGTGAATAAATTTCTATTGACTTCTTTTAAAATAGGTAGTAAAATTGTACTATACAAAAATTAAAAGGAGAGGTAAATTAAATGGCTAAAAATTTTATTGTTGAAACCTCTGCAAGACACGTTCACGTTACTCAGGAGCATCTTGAAATCCTATTCGGCAAGGGCGCTGCTCTTACCAAGAAAAAGGATCTTTCACAGCCCGGACAATTTGCGTGTGAGGAGAGAGTTACTATTATAGGCCCCAAAAAAGAGCTTAAGGGCGTTTCAATTTTAGGACCTGTAAGAAATGCTACTCAGGTTGAGCTTTCCGCTACAGATGCAAGAAGCATCGGTATCGCAGCTCCTATCAGAGAATCGGGTGATATTGCAGGAAGCGGAGCTTGCAAAATAGTCGGACCTGAGGGAGAGGTTGAAATTTCAGAGGGAGTTATTGTTGCTAAAAGACATATTCATCTTACTCCTGCTGATGCCGAGGAACTTGGCGTCAAGGACAAGCAGGTGGTTTGCGTGAAAATCAACACTCCTGAAAGAAAAGCGATTTTGGGCGATGTAGTTTGCAGAGTATCAGAAAACTTTGCAAGAGCTATGCACATTGACACAGACGAGTCTAACGCAGTAGGTGCAGGCAGAGATCAGATGGGCGAGATCGTTGAGTGTTGTTCAGCGAAGTAATAACTTCAAATTACATAGTATGAACAAAAGCTGTACATTCTAAAATTGAGTGTACAGCTTTTTAATTTGCGTTTTTAACTTCTATTTCCTTTACCACTTCGCTTGGTTTTACATCCATAGCACCGCATATTTTAAAAAAGTGTTTCAAGAGTAGGCTTCCTCTCTCCTCGCATCATAAAAAAGATGTCACCGAAAATTATAATTGCTTTCTTGCACATTACCGTTAGAAACTATTTGCACACTAGTATATCACGTTTTCGCCAAATCTGCTGAGCAGGTGACCGCCGCCGGTGGCGGAAACAAGGAGCCTGCTAAGGGAAGAAATAAGGAGAATTTCGACAGCGAACAGCGGAGAAAGGCGACTGTTTTTCTGACCGTAAACGTGTAGGATTTGGCTCGCTCAAACAATCCTTAAACTCAAACTCCAAAAACAGAGGGCAGGGGAATAAGGGTTGTAAAATGAGTGCAGGGAGAAAGAAAATCCAACTGTCGAGAAAGACGACTGTTATTAATGACAGTTGATAATTAATAATGAATAATTCAATTAAAATACAATGTGTCTGAGGATTATTAAAAACCTTCTGTAAATAAAAGATTAAATAATTATTATAATTGCATAAGTCCGTGCATCATAGTTGTTTTTAAATAATTTTGTTGAAAGGCTTAACAAAAGTCCTTGCTGTTTCATATTATACATTGCACAGAAATTTGTGCAAAGGACAAGAAAAAGGAGGAACTGTATGAATTATAATGATTTTTTAGGTAAAAGACTCGGAGATTTTAAGAATGCAGCATATTCTTGGGCAGGATTTTCTTCGGGACCTTACAGAGGTCAATGTGTGACTTATGTAAGAGGACGTGCAAAGGAAAAGCTGGGCGTTGAGTTCCTGGGAGGTTTTGACTCGGCGAAGCAGATTGTTGATGTTGCTTTAAAGAGGGGATACAGGGTTGGAAAAACTGCCAAAGCAGACAGCTTCGTAGTTTTCTCAGACGGAAGGTATAAAGGTGATATCTGGGGTCACGTCAGGTATCTTGAAGGAATATCGGGGGATAATTATTTTTATACCGAAGCAAATTCAAACAACGATGGTGAGGTTTCAGCAGACGATGGAATACTGAAAAAGGCCAGCATAAAAGCATTAGCTGCGGATAAGTCGTTTTTAGGATTTGTTTATCTTACAAACAGCAATAAGAAAAGCAGCGATGTACCTCAAAACAAGGTAAGCTTTAAAAAGGGAAATGACTATACGCTTAACACAAATCTGAATGTTCGTTACGGAGCAGGAGTTGGATATGCAAAAAAGCTCAGAACAGAGCTTACAAAGGACGGAATGGATCATGCTTTGAATCAGCAGTACGCTTGTCTAAAATCAGGAACTACTGTGACTGTTTTGGAAATAAAGAAAATATCTGATGATGAGGTGTGGGCGAAGATCCCGAGCGGGTGGATTGCTTTAATGTATTCGGGAGAGATATACGTTACCTTGAAAAGAAAAGTAACTGCTTCATTAAACGTAAGAGAGCAGCCGTCAACAAGCGCAAAAATCGTTTCATCAAAGAAGTCTGGCGATGTTGTTACGGTTACTTCTCAAAGCGGAGATTTCGGAAAAATATCCGAGGGCTGGATACATTTGGGATATACCGCAAATGTTTGATTTAACTTAACAGGCAGCCATCTGGCTTAACAAAATATCGAAACTCGTTTTAAATTTTGTCAGGGTATAAAAAA
>USCU01000052.1 GCA_900553335.1 uncultured Ruminococcus sp.
GTCCGAACAGTTGCCGAATACATCGGGGTGGACCTCACAAAACACCCCCAATGCAAATGCAGAGTCAATATTCTTAAAAGAAAAATACAGGCTATTTTTATTCTCTGCACAGTAATTCAGAGCGGCGTAAGTTTTACCCATTCCCGGAGCACCGCTTATAAATATCGCCTTGTTGTAATCATCTTTTCCGCTTAAAAACCACTTAATTTGTTCTGTTAAATTTGAAAATTCCATTGCATCACCGTCATATTACAAGTTGACCTTTTTAATAATTATATTAAATTTTCGCCCATTTTTCAAGAAAATCTAAAAACAAATAAAAATTTTTTAACTGCTGAAAACGCCCTGTTTATAAGGCTTTTCGGCAGTTTTTGTTTTCCACAGAAAAATTTTTTTTGAAAAAAGGGGTGTCAAAATGCTGAGCCAATTCAAAACAAGTGAAGGGGTTAGGAAAGAGATTCTTTCAATCGAGAATTAATTTTCACCCTTTTCATTAGCTGCTCATTGAGAGCTTTACAACCGCACCTTGAAAATTGAATACCCGTTACCGAATGGTGATACTACGCAACGACCTCGTCGAAAGAGAGAGAGCGAAAACACTTGGCAGCGGAGCGCTGCGGAGCAGGAATTAACTACATTCTGGCAGAACGGCAGGAAACGGTATAAGCCATACCTCTACTTATACCGCTTTCTTTTGTACATAGCCGCACTTTTGTGCGGCTGATTTTCTCACAAAGGAGGTAAATGTGATGAGAAAAGCAGAGCTCAAAGAGCTTTACAAAATGATGTTTCCGGACTATCCGGACATTGTAACGGTTAAGCAGCTTCGGGAGATGCTGGGTGTCAGCCGACATCTCGCATACAAGCTAATCGACAACGGAGAGCTACAAGCTGTAAAAATCGGAACATCGCTGAAAATCCCGAAGATAAGCGTGATCAACTATGTACTCGGAGAGGGGGTGAAGCAAGTTGGAAAATCCAATTCGGTTGGCGCCGACACAGCGCAGGCGGTGTAACCGGCTGATAAGAAAGCTATGTGCAAACTTTGATGACGGAAATTGTTTAGTCCTCGATGAGGGTGATGGGTGTGTATGCGTGCAGATGATTTCACTTTCCCTTATCTGCAAGTATTTCCGTAATGCTGTTTTACCAGCCGACAAAGAACTGTGCGCAGACATTTACAAGGTCCACACAGAGCCTTGTGAAGTATGCGGAAAAGCCTTTGTTCCAAAGTCAAACAGACAAAAATACTGTACTGCCTGCGGCAAGAAAATACACCGCAGACAGAAAACAGAAAGCGAGCGAAAACGCCGCCGAATGGACAGTTAGAAGCTTGAAAATGCTTATAAATCAAGGCTTTTCAGAGCTGAAACGAAGTGATTCGAGTATTTATATTCGATACCTCAAATTTAGCTTTCTAACAGTCCACACAAAAATTGAAAGGAGAAAAACAAGTGAATTACAAACTAAAAACCATGGATGCGGAAACGCTTTTATCCACACCGATGAGCAAAACAATGTTCATTGTCGACGGGCTGATACCGCAGGGTGTCAGCGTAATCAGCGGAGCGAGCAAAATCGGCAAAAGCTGGCTGATGCTTTGGCTTGGGCTTCAGATATCGCAGGGACTTCCCGTATGGGGGATGAAAACACAGCAGAGCGATGTTCTCTATCTCAGCCTTGAAGACACTCACCGAAGAATTAAAGACAGGCTTTATAACCTGACTGATGATGCGCCGAGAAATCTGCATTTCGCTGTTATGTGCGGACTTATCGGAAGTGGGTTGGAAGAACAGATTATTGACTTTTTGAACGAGCATAAAGACACAAAGCTTGTGATTATTGACACGCTTCAAAAGGTGCGTGACTCAAAAGGGAGCGCAGGCAAGGCGGGAATGTACGGAAACGATTACGACGATATTTCTTCTATCAAGCGCATTGCGGACGAATACAATATTGCAATTATTCTTGTTCATCATCTGCGAAAGCTTAAAGACAGCGACGATCCTTTTAATGAGGTGAGCGGTTCAACAGGAATTATCGGGGCGGCTGATACAAGCTTTATTCTGAAAAGAAAGCGAACAAAGGATACAGCATCGCTTTTGGTAAGCGGAAGAGATGTTGAGTATCAGGAGCTGACTTTGCAGTTTAACGAGCTTATCTGGGAGCTTGTGGAGCGCAAAAACAGCGATGATATTCACAAAGCAGAGCTGCCGCCATTTCTTTTTCAAATAGAGAAGTTTATGAAAAACCGAACCGAGTGGGTAGGCACGGCAACAGAGCTTCTTGCCGATATGCAGGAAACAGAAATTACACCGAATGTTGTCACGAAGTACTTAGGTCAGTTCTCCTGCGAGGTGTTAGAGCCGAGCGGTATTGAATACCGAACCAAGCGAACAGGTAAAAGCAGACTGATTAAATTCATACGAAATGACAGCGGTGACGAAAATGACGGCAATATCTGTATATAGCAAAATGCCCGTCACAATCGTCATTGCCGTCACAAAAGAGTGAGAGAAGGTGAAGCTATGCGAAGTAAAACGCTGGGAATCAATGTGCGTGTAACAAAAGAAGAAAAGGAAAAGCTATGTCAAAATGCAAGATGTTGCTTGCTTTCCGTTTCGGAATATTTACGCAGATTAGGTCTTGGAAAAGATGTAAAAGCCGCAACGGATGAGAAAATCTACAAGACTTTTCGATTGGTAAGACAGTTGAAAAAGGACTTAGACTCACTCGAAAAAAGCGAAATTCTTTATCGGCTGAGCATTATAGAGGACTTACTGAAGTAAAAAATGAAGCAGAGGTTTTAGGCTGCGTTATCTTAGCGAGCAGACCGTTTGTACTCCCAAAAGTCGTAAAACGGTAAATCACGTTAGGAAGCATCCTAAGACCTCTTGCAGAAAGGAGCAGTTATGACAAAGAGAATTAAAAGACAGTTTTGGCTGTCGCCCGAAGACAACGCCGAGCTAAAACGAAAAGCACAGCTGTCGGGGATAAATGAAACATCGGTTATCAGAATTTTAATCAGAGGGTATGAGCCGAAAGAAAAACCGGACGCAAGATTTTATGAAGCGATGCGGCAGCTTTGTGCCATTGGCAACAACATCAATCAACTGGCAAGTAAAGCGAATGCGCTCGGTTTTATTGATGCACCTATGCTGAGAGCCGAGGCGCTTCGATGGCATCAGTTTCAGGCGGATATTGAAAGAGAATTTTTGAGACCGCAGGAAAGCAATTTAAAATGGAAATGAGAGGAGAGATAATTATGATAAAAAGAAAATCGGATTTTACTTTGCCGACACTTGAAGATTTATTTTCAACACAGGAAGAACGAGACGACGCAAAGCTGGAACGAGTGAAAGATATTCCGCTTTATGAGCTTCACCCGTTCAAGAATCACCCTTTTAAAATCCAAAGTAACGAGGAAATGAAAAGGCTGATTGAAAGCATTAAAAAGTTCGGAACGATAACACCTGCGCTTGCCCGTCCGCTCTCTGACGGTGGGTACGAGTTAATCTCAGGGCATAGGAGATTGGCGGCGTGTCAGGTGCTCGGAATCGAGACAATGCCTGTCATCATTCGTGAGATGAGCGATGATGAAGCAGTCATAGCAATGGTGGACGCCAACCTGCAAAGAGAAATAATTTTGCCCAGTGAAAAGGCGTTTGCTTACAAGATGAAGTTGGACGCAATAAAACATCAAGGTAAAGCTTCTGTGCAAGTTGCAGAGAAGTTGCTCAGCGTAGAAAAAGTGGCGGATGATGCAGGCGAAAGCAAAGATCAAGTGCGTAGATATATCCGCTTAACTTACTTAATCCCTGAACTATTAGAAATGGTAGATGAAAACAAAATCGCTTTCAATCCTGCGGTGGAAATCTCGTACTTAGAGCAAGAGGATCAGAGAGTTTTGTTAAGTGCAATGGAAATGAATGACTGCACACCGTCTCACGCGCAGGCGATTCGTCTTAAAAAAATGTCACAAGACGGTGTGTTGAATGACGAGCAAATCTATGCTGTTATGTCGGAGGAAAAACCGAACCAGCAGGAGCAACTCAAGTTTAAGAAAGAGGAACTGAAAAAGTATTTTCCGCCAACATACACCGATGCACAAATGCGAAAGGATATTATCAAAGGCTTGGAGCTTCTGAAACGGCAGAGAGAACGAAACCGAGGCGCTCGCTGATTCGTACCGATACGAATACGGCTAAACAAATCGCAGAATGGAGAGAATTCCAAACCGGCGATATAATATAGCTGTCGGTTTGGAGCTCTGTTCTGCAAATAAAATTATGGAGGAAAAAATATATGGTAGCAGGACATTTAGCTGTCAAAAGCGGCAAATATTATGCCGTACTGAATTACAAAAACGCCAAGGGAGAAAGGAAAACAAAGTGGATTTCCCTTGGATTGCCTGAAAAGGGCAACAAGCGCAAAGCTGAAGCCGAACTTGCAAAAATTCGTGCTGAATTTGAAATACCGGAGGAGGTGGGCGATTTAAGCAGCGATATGCTGTTCGCCGATTATCTTCTCGAATGGCTGGAAATTGCCAAAGGACGGTTGGCTGTTGCGACATATTCATCTTACTTGGGACTTATTAAAAGCGTCATAGACCCGTATTTCCGTAAAAAGAAGCTGACGCTCCGTGAGCTTGAAGCAAGGCATTTGCAGATGTTTTATTCCGAGCAACTCAAAAAGGTTAAGCCAAACTCGGTTATTCATTATCACGCCAATATTCATAAGGCGTTGAAATATGCTGTAAAAATTGAGCTGATTGAAACAAATCCCGCCGATAAGGTAGAACGCCCAAAGAAAAATAAGTTTGTCGGCAGCTTCTATGACAGCAACGAAGTTGAAAAGCTCTTTGAGGTAGCTAAAGGAACAAAACTTGAAATTCCTATTTTCCTCGGAGCATTTTACGGACTTCGCAGAAGCGAGGTGCTTGGATTAAAATGGGACGCAATCGACTTCCATAGCAATACTATAACAATCAGACACACCGTCACTTCCTGCAATATAGATGGCAAGCATATTCAAGTAGCGCAGGATACAACGAAAACAAAATCGAGTATGAGGACGCTTCCGCTTGTGCCTGTTTTCAAGGAAAAGCTATTGGGTTTACAGGAACAGCAAGCGGAATACAGGCGTGTATGCGGCAAATGCTATGACAAGCGGTATTTGGATTATATTTGTGTTGATGAAATGGGTACTCTCATTTCACCGCATTATCTCACAGCATCATTCTCGAAACTGCTTGAGAAAAACAATCTGCGGCACATTCGCTTTCATGACCTCAGACATAGCTGTGCTTCGCTTTTGCTTGCCAACGGTGTGCCGATGAAGCAGATACAGGAATGGCTCGGACATAGCGACTTTTCCACCACGGCAAATGTATATGCTCATCTGGACTACAATTCCAAGCTGTCATCTGCTGATGCTATGGTAAACGGTCTAAGCGGTGCTTTAGAAGCAATCTCATAAGCAGACGGCGTATCGAGGCAAATTGATACGCCAAGTACATAGCAAAGGAGTTCGAATACGGGCGATTTGCAGGAGAGAACACCCGATTTTTAGGAGAGAACTCACGGTAATCTTGAAAAATACAGAGAAAAAGAAAAAGCCTGCAAACGGCGGAAATCCGCTTGCAGACTGGATTTTCTGGCGGAGAGTGTGGGATTCGAACCCACGAGCCCGTGATGGGCTACCTGATTTCGAGTCAGGCTCGTTATGACCACTTCGATAACTCTCCGTGTTTTATCTTCAACATCAGCCCTCAAAAAGCACTTCGGAAAAAGGAGAGAACTGATGGAGAGAACTAAGGATTATTCAGTTGTTAATGATACTCGAAAATCCCTGTAAAATCAAGGTTTTTCGGCGGAGTGCTTCCAAAAAGGTCATTCGTTTTCGAGTCAGCCCCGTTATGACCACTTCGATACGTCTCCGAATATGAGCTGCCAACCAAGACAGCTTTTGTATTATATCATATTTTCAAAGCAAATGCAAGTGCTTTTTTTACTGCTTTTATTCTAAGATTTTTTCATTAAACAAGATTGAGCTTATATCCTTTTAATAGGGTGCCTTATAACAGTTTTTAATTTTTCCGAGGCAACTCGCCTTGCATCGGACAGATATATTTCGTGATGAAAACGTTTATCGGTTATATCAAGAGCATATCCGTTTTTTGCGGCAAATTCATTCATAAGCCGCACAGTTTCAGGTTCATTGTCATAAGAACCTATATGCATACACTGAACGCATAAACCTTCGTTATATGTAAGAAATTCTACATTTGAAAAGTCGATTTTCTTTTTAGCTTTAGCTTCCGAAATTGCCAAATCAAAGTCCTTTTTTACAAAGTCGGGCAGACGAATTAAAGAGATCCAGCAAAAGTCATTTTTACGGCTGTAGTCAATTTCGGTTTTGCCTTCCTGCCACCAGAAGCCCTCTAGAGGAGGTACAACATAATCGAAGTATCCATCGATCTGATGATCACCTTTTTTGCTCATTTTTATTGTAAAGGCAATTGCATAAAGAAGCCCTATTGTTTTTTTATAATCACCATTTTCATCGTTTGGATCGCCTTTTCCCCGTACGGCAATGTAATTCATTGACGGAACTTCAACAATCGACGGTGCTTTTTTCGGCATATAAAATTCCTTGTATTCTTTTTTATAGTCAAAAGCCATTTTTATCCTCCTATGATTTTCAGATTAACTTAAAGTATACCACAAAACAAATGTGCCGGCAACCTAAATCTCAGTTTGTAAAAGAGTTATCTTTTTTGCCTTTGAGATTATTATTCCTTCTTCGCGCATTTTTTTCATTTCCCTAAGCATTGCGCTTCGGTCAACACAAAGATAATCGGCAAGACTTCCAAGTGAAAACGGGAGAGCAAAGGACATTTTATTTTGTTTTTTAGATTCTAAAATGAAATAAGACAAAAGCTTTTTTCTAAGCGTTCGCTGGCTAAGGATATCAATTTTTGCACTCTGTTCGATCGATCTTTCCGCAAGAATGTTGAGCATATTGCTTACAAAAACAGAGTGATGCTCACAGGCCTTTTCACATCTTTTAACTATATGATAGTAGTCTATAAACAAAATCTCGCAGTTTTTTGAGCATACAACTCTAGTATCACTGTCGCCGGGTAGATAAGTGAAAAGCTTGCCGAAAACTTCACTCTCGGAAAGCCTTTCGTGAATCGTTCGGTTTCCGTCAATGTCGTATTTGACAACTTCAGCTTCTCCTTTTAGGATGATTCCTATGCTTTCATTTTGATTTGAATAATTTATTATTGTTTCTCCCGTCTTGTATGAGCGGGTTGTCGATTTGAAGCAGCTGCACATTTGTGAAAAAGATCTTTCGTTAATGCCATCAAAAATATTCGTCATAAAATTACTCCTTTTTTAATTTTGCCGTCTTAAAAGCTCGTGTTATAGGGGTTTTGTAAAACAACTGTCCATTTTTTTGTGTACTGTATCTATGTGTCTTGACCAAAACAAATCACTATATATTGTATCTGTCTCTTATACACATCTGACGCTGACGACGATCTACTCTGTGTAGATCTCGGT
>USCU01000053.1 GCA_900553335.1 uncultured Ruminococcus sp.
ACTTCAATCTTTGTATAAGTTGTATGTTAAATATTTATATATTATCTTTTTATAATTTTGTTTTTCAAAAAGAATAGACTTTTTTTGAAAAAGTACTTGACAAATTCTTTATTTGTGATATAATAGTAAAGCACTCTTGAGTTGGAGTGAATTCGGATCAACTTGAATTACAAGTCCGACTCGGTTTTGAATGTTGCCGTGTAAAAATCAAGCATTCATTATATGCAGCTGTGGCGGAATCGGCAGACGCGCTAGCTTGAGGGGCTAGTGGGAGCAATCTCGTGCGGGTTCAAGTCCCGCCAGCTGCACCAGCGGTCAATTACCGCAAATGTTTAACCCTTAGCAGATTTGCTAAGGGTTGATTTTTTATATAATAATCAATAGTAAAAAACACCTCCTATGTTAGAATTATAAACTATCATGGGAGGTTTAGTTATGTTAATAAGCCGCGGCAAATATATAATAGCCAACGCAACCTGTGTAAATCACGCTGCCAATATAAATATAAAGGTATTCCATATAACAATGCTTTAGCTGAAAATTTCTTTTAGATCCTTAAAGCATAATGTATATACCGAATTCAAATAAAAATAAACTGACTCCGCTTAAAAACGAAATCAGTTTATTGTTTAAATATTATTTTTTGCTTTTACTTATTTATTCTCAAAACTTAAGCTTCTTAAATCTTTCCATAGCTTCCTTGGTTCTTTCGCTGTCGCCGAAAGCGGTAAGTCTGAACCAACCCTCTCCGTTTTTACCGAATCCTGCCCCGGGAGTTCCTACGACATTTGCTTCAGCTAAAAGCTTATCAAAAAACTCCCAGCTGCCCATGCCGCCCGGACATTTAAACCATATATACGGAGAATTTTTTCCGCCTGTATACTTTATGCCCATCTCGTCCATAGCGTCTGCAATAACCTTAGCATTCTGCTGATAATACTTAATGTTTTCCTTAGTCTGCTTTAAGCCTTCTTCGGAAAAAACCGCCGCAGCAGCACACTGCACAGGGTAAGAAACGCCGTTAAACTTAGAACCTTCTCTTCTTCCCCAAAGCTGAGAAATTGATACCTCAGTTCCGTTGTCAGTAGTCACTGTAAGCTCATTCGGGATAACTGTATAACCGCATCTCATTCCTGTAAATCCGGCGGTCTTTGAAAGCGAGCACATCTCAATAGCGCATTCTCTTGCTCCCTCAACAGCAAAAATACTTCTCGGAATATTTTCGTCCGTGATAAAAGCTTCGTATGCGGCGTCATAAATAATTATACCCTTATTCTTTTTAGCATAGTCTATCCATACTTTGAGCTGTTCTTTTGTATAAGCCGAACCCGTAGGATTGTTAGGCGAACAAAGGTAAATAAGATCTGCGTGTACGTTCTCATCAGGCATTGCCGCAAAGCCGTTTTCTTCATTAGAATCGGCATAAATAACCTTTCTTCCGTTCATAAGGTTTGTATCAACATAAACAGGATATGCCGGGTCAGTTATCAAAACCGTATTGTCATCTCCGAAAATATCAACAATATTTCCGCAGTCCGACTTTGCTCCGTCGTTGATTCTTATTTCATCAGAAGAAACCGTTACGCCAAAGCTTTTGTAATATCCCGAAACAGCTTCCTTAAGGAAATCATATCCTGCACCGCTGTCTTCATAACCTTTAAAGGTTTCCTTAACGCCCATTTCATCTGCGCCTTTTTTCATAGCTTCAACAACGCATTTTGCAATAGGCTGAGTTACATCGCCGATACCCATTCTTATGATATCTGCGTCCGGATTTGCTTCCTTATAAGCGTTTACCTTTTTTGCAATGTTGATGAAAAGGTAGTTCTTTTCAAGCTTCAAAAAATTTTCATTGATTGATGGCATTCTTATCATCCTTTCATTATTGCTAGATTATTACTTCTCCGTCAAATACGTTTACAGCATTTCCGGTAAGATATACTTCTCCATCTGAGGTATATCTCACTGTTAATTCTCCGCCGATAAGCTTTACAGTAACGTCCTCGTCCTTGTTGCAGTATCCGTTTTCACAAGCCGCAACAACACTCGCACAAGCTCCTGTTCCGCAAGCCCATGTTTCTCCGCTTCCCCTTTCCCAAACTCTCATTTTAAGAGTGTTTCGGTCAACTGTCTGAACAAACTCAGCGTTCACTCTTTCAGGGAAAAGTTCGTTATATTCAAACATCGGTCCATACTTTTCAAGCTCGAAAGTATCAACATTCTTTACAAAGGTTACGCAGTGAGGATTTCCCATAGAAACGCAGGTTATATTCCATTCCCTATCACCAATCACAGCAGACTTATTTATTACTTTTTCACCTTCAAGATTTACCGGGATCTGAGCGGGATCTAATATAGCCTTACCCATATCAACTCTTGCGCCTACTACCTCTCCGTAATGACGCATAAGCTCAACGCCTATAATTCCGCTTAATGTTTCAATAGTGAACTTATCCTTGTCAACAAGTCCCTTATCTCTCATAAATTTCGCAACGCATCTTATTCCGTTTCCGCACATCTTTCCTTCACTGCCGTCGAGATTAAACATTCTCATTTTTCCGTCAGCAACTTTAGATTTGCAGATCAAAATTACTCCGTCGCCGCCTATTCCGAAATGACGGTCCGAAAGTCTTATAGAAAGTCCCTCCGGATTGTCGATTCTTTGGTCAAAGCAATTAAAATAAATGTAATCGTTACCGCAGCCATGCATTTTTGAAAACTTAACCGTTTGCTTTTCAGTCCTCATATCGTTTATATCAACAAGCTCGGTAGACTGCTCTGAATACTTGCTCTTGATTGACGAAACAATAGCATTTGCAGTATCAATTGACGTTAGACACGGAATATTTCTGTCGACTGTTTTTCTTCTTATCTTTACGCTATCTCTTGACGGCATTCTTCCCTTAGACGATGTGGAAATAACATACTGAATATCTCCGCTCTCGATAAGCTTAAGCGTATTATTTTCGCCCTCGTGAATTTTATCAACAACCTGAGCCTCGATTCCGTTTTCCTCAAGAGTTTTTGCAGTTCCTCTTGTAGCATATATCTTAAAGCCGAGATCCAGGAACTTCTTTGCAACCTCAGATATTTCAGGCTTATCCGAATTTCTTACTGTTATAAACACTCCGCCGTTTTTCTCAAGAGTATAGCCTGCCGCAATAAGACCTTTATATAAAGCTTCTTCTAAAGTATTAGCCAATGCCAAAACCTCGCCGGTTGACTTCATCTCAGGTCCCAAATGGTTGTCTACATCTATAAGCTTTTCAAAAGAGAATACAGGTACTTTAACAGCAGTGTAAGGAGAATGAGGATAAAGTCCCGTTCCGTATCCCATATCCGAAAGCTTTTCACCGAGCATAGCTCTAGTTGCAAGCTCAACCATAGGAACTCCCGTAACCTTTGAGATATACGGAATAGTTCTTGACGAACGTGGATTAACCTCAATTACATACAGCTCTCCATGATAAATGAGATACTGAATGTTTACAAGTCCCTTTGTTTTAAGGGATACCGCAAGATTCTTTGAACACTCGACAATTCTGTTTACCATTTCGTCCGGAAGATTCCATGCAGGATAAACAGCAATAGAGTCACCAGAATGGATTCCTGCTCTCTCGACATGTTCCATGATTCCCGGAATTAAAATCTCTTCCCCGTCGCATATGGCGTCAACCTCGATTTCAGGTCCCATAAGATACTTGTCTATCAAAATAGGATTTTCAATTTCCTGAGCCAGAATTATAGCCATATATTCTTTTATGTCGTCATCATTAAAAGCAATGATCATATTCTGTCCGCCCAAAACATATGATGGACGCATCAAAACAGGATAGTGAATTTTATTTGCAACCTCAAGTGCTTCTTCGGTAGTCATAACCGTAAAGCCCTGAGGACGCTTGATCTTATGAAGCTCTAAAAGCTCGTCAAAACGCTCTCTGTCCTCTGCTGCATCAATGCTGTCAGGAGGAGTTCCTAAAATATTAACGCCGTTTGCAGCCATATGCTTTGTAAGCTTAATAGCTGTCTGACCGCCGAATGCCACTACAACTCCGTAAGGCTTTTCAACTTTTATAATGTTCATTACATCTTCATTTGTAAGCGGTTCAAAATAAAGTCTGTCAGCAGTATCAAAGTCAGTGGAAACTGTTTCCGGGTTGTTGTTTACAATTACAACATCAAATCCCTGACGTTTAAGCGCCCAAACGCATTGAACCGAAGCATAGTCAAACTCGATTCCCTGTCCGATTCTTATAGGACCTGAACCGAAAACTATAACCGTTTTGTTTTCAGATCCGCCTGCGGCAATATGCTTTGAAGCCTCATCCTCAGCATCGTATGTAGAATAGAAATACGGCGTTTGAGCAGCAAACTCAGCAGCGCAGGTATCTACCATTTTAAAAGAAGCGTTTTTAGGGTTTTCAATCTCGCATCCCGAAAGCTCTTTTATAACCTTATCAAGATATCCCTGCTTTTTAGCTTTAAGATAAAGTTCGTCTGTTAAAACTCCTTTTCTCAATTCTTTTTCGGTATCTATGAGCTTTAAAAGCTTATATAAGAACCATATATCTATTTTTGTGATATCGTGAATATATTCAGGAGTAACTCCTCTTCTTAAATTTTCGTATACAACAAACAAACGCTCATCGTTGCAGACTGAAAGTCTTTCCTTGACATCTTCATCAGAAAGCGACAAAAGCGGTTCGCTTATAATGCTGTCATGTCCTATCTCAGCACCTCTTACAGCCTTCATAATAGCCTGTTCAAAGGTCGTTCCTATCGCCATAACCTCGCCTGTTGCCTTCATCTGAGTACCAAGAGTACGTTTAGCATAAACAAACTTATCAAAAGGCCACTTAGGAAGCTTTACAACTACATAGTCAAGTGCGGGTTCAAAGCAAGCATAGGTTTTTCCTGTAACAGCGTTTTTAATCTCGTCAAGCGTATAGCCTATAGCGATCTTTGCAGCAACTTTAGCAATAGGATAACCGGTTGCCTTTGATGCCAAAGCGGACGAACGTGAAACTCTCGGAT
Source organism: uncultured Ruminococcus sp. (assembly GCA_900553335.1). GTDB lineage: Bacteria > Bacillota > Clostridia > Oscillospirales > Ruminococcaceae > UMGS1601. Next base: position 5,035 of record USCU01000053.1, read on the forward strand.
TTACTTCGATTACAGCATATTCAAATGAATCAGGATTAAGTGCAAACTGACAGTTACAGCCTCCCTCAACCTCTAACGTATCAATGATTTTAAGCGCTGCCGAACGAAGCATCTGGTACTCCTTGTCTGCAAGAGTAACAGTAGGAGCAATAACTATCGAATCTCCCGTATGCACTCCGACAGGATCGAAGTTTTCCATTGAGCAGACAGTAATAACATTTCCTTTACTATCTCTCATTACCTCAAACTCTACTTCTTTCCAGCCTGCAATACACTTTTCAACTAAAACCTGCGTAATAGGGGATAAGTAAAGTCCGTTTCTTGTTATGTCACGAAGCTCTGTTTCGTTGTTTACGATTCCGCCTCCTGTTCCGCCCAATGTGAACGCAGGACGTATAATAAGCGGATATCCTATTCCCTCCTCGTTTGCAAACGCAACTGCGTCCTCAACTGTAGTTACAACCTTTGAAGGAATGCATGGCTGACCGATAGACTCCATAGTGTCCTTAAACATCTGTCTGTCCTCGGCTTTATCTATAGTTTCAGGCCTTGCACCTAAAAGCTTGACACCATACTTGTCAAGGAAGCCTTCCTTTGCAAGCTCCATAGAAAGAGTAAGGCCCGTCTGTCCTCCGAGCGTTGAAAGCAAGCTGTCCGGACGCTCTTTTTTTATAATCCGCTTAACTGTTTCAAGAGTAAGCGGCTCGATATATATTTTATCCGCCATAGCCTTGTCGGTCATGATTGTAGCAGGGTTCGAGTTTATAAGTATTACCTCTAGTCCCTCTTCTTTAAGAGCCCTGCAAGCCTGAGTTCCCGCATAGTCAAACTCCGCCGCCTGTCCGATTACAATAGGACCAGAACCGATTACAAGAACTCTTTTAAGATCTTTATTTAAAGGCATAATTTCAGTTCCTTTCTCAAAAAAATATTCCTGTTAGTTGTCTACTGCTTGTTCTTATCTATCATGTCGATAAATTTATCGAACAAAAATCCTGTATCAAGCGGTCCTCCGCAAGCTTCCGGATGGAACTGCACGGAAAATGCAGGCATATATGTATACTCAACTCCCTCGCAAGTTCCGTCGTTAGCGTTAAAAAAGCTCTCGTCAGCACCGTTAGGAAGTGTGCTTGAAACTACCGCATAGCCGTGATTCTGGCTGGTGATATACACCCTTCCCGTATCCTTATATGATGCGGGCTGATTCGCTCCTCTGTGTCCGTATTTAAGCTTTTCGGTTTTTGCTCCCTGAGAGAGTGCTAAAAGCTGATGTCCCAAACAGATTCCGAAAATCGGGATTTTAAATGTACACATCTCCTTAAGCTGCTCAATTATCTCTTTATTATCGGCAGGATCTCCCGGTCCGTTTGAAAGCATTATTCCGTCAGGAGCAAGCTCACTGACTCTTTTAGCTGTTGTGCTTGCAGGAAGAACAGTCACCTCGCAGCCTCTCTTTTGAAGCTCTCTGCAAATGTTAGCCTTTGCACCGTAGTCCATAAGGCAAATTCTTCTTTTTGTTTCTCCGACAGCAGGCATCACCGTTTCTTCCTTGCAGGTCGTATTTTCAACAGCGCCTACTATCTTATAATTCTTAAGCTCAGTCAGCCCGAAATCGGTTGTACCCTCCATAACGATCTTTCCGTTCATAACACCCGATTCACGAACAATTTTTGTAAGCGCTCTGGTATCAATTCCATAAAGTCCTACGATTCCTGACTGCTTTAAAAAAGTGTCAAGGTCACCCTCACAACGGAAGTTTGAAGGCTCTTGACACCAATCTCTAACAATATAACCCTTAACGTGCGGACATGCGCTTTCAAAATCGGAAGGAATAACTCCATAATTTCCGATAAGCGGAAATGTCTGAACAACTATCTGTCCGTAATAGCTGGGATCGGTTAAAGTTTCCAAATAGCCGGTCATGGCCGTTGTGAAAACGATTTCTCCAACAGTCTCACCGCTTTTTCCAAAACTTTTGCCCTCGAAAATAGTCCCGTTTTCAAGTATGAGATATGCTTTTTGCACGAGAAAATCCCCTTTCTAACTAAGATTTCACTTTGTCTTGATGTTATCTTATTAATTATACATCATTTGAATTCCAATGTCTGTAAAGAAACTGTTAATTTTCAATTTTCATAAGTTTTAATTATTTGCATAGCGATTTGATATTTTGTAACCCTTTTGTCCATCGCCTGCTTTTCTATATATCTGTGAGCCTGCGCTTCATCAAAGCCTAAATACTGCATAAGTGAAAACTTTGCTCTGTTCACGATACGCATTTCCTCTATTTTATTTTGAAGCTTGATATTTTCTTTTTTCAATCCGAGAAGTCTGTTTCTCGTTGCGCTTATCCACCTTAACGACTGCACGAACATAAGTCTGTTTACAGGCTTTGAAATACACAGTCCTCCGATAGCTTCAAGCTTTGCACTTGCACTTTCAAAATGCTCTGACTCTGTCTCTTATACACATCTGACGCTGCCGACGATCTACTCTGTGTAGATC
>USCU01000054.1 GCA_900553335.1 uncultured Ruminococcus sp.
GAAAAAGTCTGTATAAAAGCAACGCCTTTTTTGCTCCCCCTGCCGGATCTTCCCACAACTTGAGTCAGCAGTGAAAAGGTTTTCTCATAGCTTTGAAATCCGCCTGTATAAAGACTTCTGTCAAGCGATAGAACACCGACAAGCGTAACATTTTCAAAGTCAAGTCCTTTTGCTATCATTTGCGTTCCGAGCATTATATCATACTCACCCTTTGCAAATGCATCAAAATACTTTTCGTAAGAATATCTCGAAGACGTAGTATCTGCGTCCATTCTTAAAACTCTCGCATTCGGAAACAGCCGCTCGACCTCGTCTTCAACACGCTGGGTTCCGATGCCTGTAGCCTTTAAATGAGTACTGTGACAATGCTCGCATTCGCAAACATTACCTTTTGTATATCCGCAGTAATGACACATAAGGCGATTGTTTTTTTTGTGATATGTCAACGGAATATTGCAATTCGGACACTCTACAGGTGTTCTGCACTCAAGACAGGTTATATAAGTGTTAAACCCACGCCTGTTGAGAAGCAAAATCGACTGCTCGTTTCTTTTAAGATTATCTTCTATTGCATCTTTAAGCGATCTTGAAAAAAGCGAGTTATTTCCGTCCTGCACCTCTGTCTGCATATCAACTGTAATAACCCTCGGCAAAGAGGTCTTGTTATATCTTTTAGGAAGCTCAAAAAGATGAAACCTTCCTGACTTTGCATAATAATAGCTTTCAATAGACGGTGTTGCAGAAGCAAGCAAAAGTACAGCGCCGTGATGACCGCACCTCTGAATAGCAACATCTCTCGCATGATATCTGGGTGAATTTTCGGACTTATATGTATGCTCGCCCTCTTCGTCCATTATAATGATTCCGATGTTGTCAAGCGGTGCAAACACAGCCGAACGTGTTCCGATAACGATTCTCGCATCTCCCGATCTTATCCGTTTAAATTCATCAACCCGCTGTCCCAGCGATAGGTTTGAATGTATAACTGCAACCGTTTCACCGAAAAGCGAGCGGAATTTCATTACCGTCTGCGGTGTAAGCGAAATTTCGGGAATAAGCATAAGTGCGGTTTTGCCAGACTTTAATACTTCATGTATCAGCTTAATAAAAACGCTTGTTTTTCCGCTTCCCGTAACTCCGTATAACAGCGATCCGCAAGGCTTTGACAGCCTGATAAGCTCAAGGATTCCTAAAAACACCCTTTGCTGATCATCGTTTAAAATAATGCTTTCGGGGTCTATACGATCCGTTTCTTTAAAATTCGGAGTTCTTAAAACCTCAGCTTCATAAATTTCGCATATACCGTTTTGTATAAGCCTTTTTATAATAGACTGCGTTACGCCGAGCATATAGCAGATTTCTTTAATTGATGCCGTTTCACACTGCACCAGCAAATCTATTATCTGCTGTTGTTTAGGCGTTATTTTACCTCCGACTTCAGCGTCTAAAAAAGCATTAGTCAGCTTGACCATTCGTATGGTTTCATCGCCAACCTTTCTTTTTAAAACGTCCGCTTCTTCTATTACACCCTTTTCAATAAGAGCTTCCACCAATGCCTTTTTTTCAGGATCTCCGTTATAAGCCATTAAAAGGTCTTTTTCTCTCTGATTTTCAGCAAGCATAAAAGCATCAAACAAGCTTTGCTCATCTTTTGAAAGCTCAGCATCAATGTGTGCGTTTACAGCCTTGTAATGCGTAGAAAGATTATAATCATATCCAATAGGCACAATAGTTTTGTAAGCTTCAAAATAAGTGCAGAAGGTATTGTCTTTAAGCCAAAATATAAGCCTGAGCATCTCCTCATTTACAAGCGGCTGTACGTCAACTACACTTATTATATTTTTAAGCTCCTCACGCATACGGTCGCACTCGTAAAGCCTTGTTATAAAACCAACTCGTTTACGATTTCCTCTTCCGAACGGAACGATTACCCTTGATCCGGGGAGAGCTTTGCTCGCAAGACTCTGCGGCAAATTATAGCTGTACTCCGTATCAAAGCTTAAAGCCGTACCCGAAAGTGCTATTTTCGCTACAGTAAATCTTGTCTGCATACTCCTACTCCCTGTTTTTTTATCCCTTTACACCCGGATCTTCAATAAGTCTGTAATCTCCGACAACAAATTCGTCAATAGCAGTCTTAACAGGTTTTTGTTCTAAAACCACTTTATCCGATACTGCCTTATCTGCAATTTCCCTTGCTCTTTTTGCGACTGCTAAAACCAAAGAATAGTAGCTCTCATCATTCTTTAAAATCTGTGATGCTGATACTGGTTTACTCATTTTCTAAAACCTCCAAAATTTTGTTTTCTATTTCATTTTTATGACTCTTTCCTGAAAATCTTGCCGCCATAACACATGCGTCAAAATCCCTCAAAGCGTCTTCTAAATCATCGTTTACTATTACATAGTCAAAAAACTTTGCATACGGAATTTCATTTTTCGCCTGTAAAACCCTTTGCTCAACGACTTCTATATCCTCGGTTGCTCTTTTTAAAAGCCTGCGCCGAAGCTCATTAACCGACGGCGGTAAAATAAAAATCGAAACCGCTTCAGGGATCATTTTAATAACGTTCATAGCGCCCTGAACCTCAATCTCAAGTATTACGTCCTTCCCCTCTTCAAGCAAACCTTCAACATATGCCCTCGGTGTTCCGTAACAATTACCGCAAAATTCTGCATATTCCAAAAAAGCGTTCTCAGAAATCATTTGATCAAATTCCTCACGGGTTTTGAAAAAATAATTTACTCCATCCTTTTCTCCATCTCTTGGTTTCCTTGTCGTTGCCGAAACCGAAAAATTAAAGCCGTGCTTTTCGATTGAATGCGCCAGAATTGTTCCCTTTCCGCAGCCGGACGGAGCGGTAACTATATATAGCGTTCCTCTACTCATTACTGCCCTCCGTTCTTTTTATAAGGGTTACTGTTTCTATCCCGGAAAGAACAACATGATCTGAATCCATAACGATTACTGTCCTTGTCTTTCGTCCGTAAGTCGCATCAATAAGCGTTCCCTTATCTTTAGCCTCGCTTATAATTCTCTTTATCGGAGCAGAATCCGGAGCAACCATAGCTATCACTCGGTCTGCCGCAACAACGTTTCCTTGACCAACGTTTAAAAGCTTCATTTTGCCCTCCGATTATTCTATATTTTGAATCTGTTCTCTTATCTTTTCAATCTCGCTTTTTAAATCGACAACCATTTTTGTAATTTCAAGATCCTGTCCTTTAGAACCTATTGTATTAACTTCACGGTTCATTTCCTGAGTTAAAAAGTCGAGCTTTCTTCCGATCGGTCCATCAGATTTTAAAAGTGATCTATATTGTGCTATATGGCTTCTAAGCCTTACGGTTTCTTCATCTACCGCTGTTTTCTCAGAAAATACGGCAACCTCCGTCAAAACTCTTGAGTCGTCGATATTTCTATCACCGATAAGCTCTTTGATTTTTGAATAAAGCTTTTCTCTGTAAAGCTCAGTAACTATTGGTGAACGCTTTTCAACCTCTCCTACAACGTCCTCGATAAAATCAAGACGTGAGGAAATATCCTCATACATTTTTCTGCCCTCTGTTTCACGCATACAAACAAACTTGTCAAGCGCTTTCGATGCAACCGTTTTAACGTCCTGCCAGATAACCTCTTCGTCCTCTGTCGTTTTCACAACATTAAAAATATCCGGAAGACGCATTATAGAAGAAAGTGCCAGATCATCTTTCAAATTAAGCTCTCCGCTTACGCTTCTTAGCGCAGATACATAACCGTCAGCAATGGAACGATTTATTTCAATCGCAGCGTCTGTACCCTCCTGATTGAATATCGAAACGCTTACCTCTATCTTTCCTCTTGAAACTCTTCCGTTCAAAAAGCCTTTTAGCTTCTCGTCCAAATATCCGTATGCTCTCGGCACACGAGAATTATATTCATAGTAACGGTGATTTACCGATCTGATTTCAACTGAAATCTCCCGATTATTTATAACTTCCTGCATTCTGCCGAAACCTGTCATGCTTTTAAGCATACATTCCCTCTTTTCCAAGCGGACAGAAAAATCTTCCGCCTATTATTCCATATTTAAAAACAATACTGCTGTAAAGAATATTTTACCACATACTATAGAAAAAGGCAACGTTTATTAACATTGCCTTAACGTAAAATTTACAAATTATATATATTCAAAATATGCTTTTCAGCATTTCCGTCAAGTTTTCGCAAATAGCGACACTTGGATATTTTTCAAACTCATCTCTTTTAGTTGTTCCTGTCAAAACTCCGCAAAAATCAACACCGGCGTTTCGAGCGGTTTTTGCATCTATATAGCTGTCGCCTATATAAAGCACTTCTGATTTGTCAACAGAAAAATAGTCTATTGTTTTTAAAAGCCCCTCCGGATCGGGCTTACAATTGCTTACGCTCTCAAATCCCGTTATTTTATCAATAACAGCTAAATTGTTTTCCTTTTCAAAGGCTTCCCTTATTCTGTAAGCCTTTTTAGTTGATACTATTCCAAGCTTAACTCCTGCATTTTTCAATAGCTGTAAAACACCTATTGCATCGTCAAAAAACGAAGTCATAGGCGTCATAACCTCATCAGCTCTGCTTCTGTATGTATTTGAAAGCTTTAAAATAAGTTCATCGTTTTTCTCGCCCAAAAAGCTTTCAAAAGCGTCCTCTATGGTAAGTCCTATCGTTCTTTCGATCGTATAGTCATCAGGAATATTCACTCCGTGCATATTCATCGCATATTTAAAACAGTCTAAAATTCCCGGTCTTGAATCTGCTAAAGTTAAATCAAAATCAAAAATATAAACTGAATATCTCATCTTTTTCACTCCCTAATAAAATTCAAGGGCGGACAAAAATCCGCCCAACAATATATTTTTTATTCTACCGTAACGCTCTTAGCCAAATTTCTCGGCTTATCAACGTCGTTTCCTCTTAAAACGGAGGTGTAATACGCAATAAGCTGAAGCGGAACAACTCCCAGCATCGGCATAAGCATATCGTCTATTGTCGGAAGCTTTACAATATAATCTGCCGCATCCTCGTCAACGCTCATGCATTTATGTGTTACAAGCACAACCTTTGCGCCTCGTGCTTTCACCTCTTTTATATTGCTTACAGTTTTATCAAAAAGCTCTCTTTGAGTGGCAACCGCTATTACAGGCATAGCGTCTGTCACAAGAGAAATAGTTCCATGCTTAAGCTCACCCGCTGCATACGATTCAGAATGAATATATGAAATTTCCTTAAGCTTTAAAGAACCCTCCATTGAAAGCGCATAATCAAGTCCTCGTCCTATATAAAGAAGATTTTCTGAGTTCACAAGCTTTGAAGCGATATAGGAACAGGTGTCCGAAAGCTTAAAAATCTCTTCTATCATATCGGGAATCTTCTGCATAACCGAAACAAGACGCTTACATTCCTCCGTTGAAATCGTTTTATTTGCGTGAGCCATTTCAAAGGCAAGAAGATAAAATACGGCTATCTGAACCATATATGCCTTAGTAGATGCAACGGAAATTTCAGGGCCTGCATGAGTATATACAACAATATCAGACTCTCTGGCTATTGAAGAACCTTTTACGTTTACGATACTCATTGTTGTAGCGCCAACGTTTTTAGCAAGTCTGAGCGCTGCTCTCGTATCGGCAGTTTCGCCCGACTGTGAAACCAAAATCACAAGATCGTCCTTATCCAAAATCGGATTTCTGTAACGGAATTCAGATGCAACATCCACCGTTACAGGAACTCTTGCAAGACGCTCGATAACATATTTTCCAACCATTCCTGCGTGCATTGCAGTTCCGCAAGCCACAACAAAGATACGCTTATAACCCTTCAGCATTTCTTCAGTCAGCCCGCACTCTGAAAAGTCAGGCATACCGTTTGAAATTCTAGGCGTTATGGTCGTTTTTACAGCGTTCGGCTGTTCGTGGATTTCCTTAAGCATAAAATGCTCATATCCGCCTTTAACGGCAGATTCTTCATCAAAGTCAGCCGTTATAAGCTCCTTTTCAATTTCATCTCCGTATTTATTCAAAAATTTGATTTCACTTTCCGATAAAACAGCAATCTCGTTCTCATCCAAAAGATAATAATCCTTTGTATACTTTAAAATTGCCGGAACATCAGACGCTATAAACGATTCGCTCTCACCTTTTCCGACAATAAGCGGAGAATCCTTTCGCGTTGCAAAAATCGTATTAGGATAATCCTGAAACAGAATACCCAGCGCATACGAGCCCTCGATATCGTTTATAACATTTTTTATACACTCTACAGGATTATCGCCCTTATAGTAATAATCCAGAAGCTTTGCAACTGTTTCAGTATCAGTTTGACTCTCAAAAACATAATCCTTAGACTCTAAAAATTCTTTTATTCTTTTATAATTTTCGATAATTCCGTTGTGAACTATAGTTACCCTTGCGTTTCCGTGAGGATGCGAATTTATATCGCTCGGCTCACCGTGAGTCGCCCATCTCGTATGCCCGATTCCGCAAAATCCGTTAAGCTCCTCTTCTGATCTGATTTTTCCTTTTAGGTCAGCAAGTCTTCCTTTAGTTTTACTTGTTTTTATCTTTCCGTTGTCAAAAACTGCTATTCCCGCAGAATCATATCCTCTGTATTCAAGCTTTGACAAAGAGTCAAGCAATATTTTCGTACATTCCTTTTGTCCTACATATCCTACTATTCCACACATTATAAAACCCTCCTTTATCTGTTTTTGGGATACAATCATCATATCATATATCAGACTTAAAATCAAGCAAAATAAAAGTTTTCCGATAAGTAAAGAAATCTGCAATCAGAATGCTAAACGCAGCTTATTGCAGATTTCATGATCAGTTATCTCTGTAGTTTTTTGTCGGCAGAATGACTGCAGCAATAATATACGCCAAAATACCTGCTCCTGCGAATCCGAATAAAATGCAGCCGATCCGTATAAGATTTACATCAACATTAAAATATTCCGAAAAACCGTTGCAAACTCCAGCTATAATTTTTCCGTCCTGAATTTTATAAAGTGTTTTCATAACCGTCACCCTCCACTAATTAAAGATAGTATTGTTATATATTATATAACAATTAAACATTTAATTATCCATTGTCCATTATCAACTGTCAATCATAATATTCGATTAAAAATATAGTCACCTTTCGTAAGCTTACACCGTAAAATTCGCCTTATTTTTTTGCATGCTTACTGTTTCCATCACCGGCGGCGGTCACCTGTTTAACGCATTACAAATCGTCTTTTCCTACCCCTTCTCCCCTATTTCTCCACTTTTGAAGTTTGAGGTAAAGAAAACTTTGAGCGAGCCAAATCCTGCATCCATTCGGATTTGGCATAAAGTTTATATTGTATGTGAAAACCGCTCCTGACGGTAATGTGCCGAAATGCGTTTTATTATTTCAAAGTATTTTCTATCGACAGAATCAATTACGAATTCCTAATTCCGAATTAATTACGCATTAAGAATTAAGCGTTACGAGCTATTC
>USCU01000055.1 GCA_900553335.1 uncultured Ruminococcus sp.
ACCGTAACCTGCATCCGTTATAATATCTCTTGCCGCTTTGTCAATATCGCAAAATCTTGCTCCAGGCTTTATAGCGTCAATCGCCGCCTGCTGAGCTTTCTTTACGATCTCGTAAATCTTTCTGTGTTCATCTGAAACGCTCTTGTAAAAGAAAGTTCTTGTCATATCGGAGCAGTAGTTGTCTTTCACACAGCCAACGTCAACAAGCACACAGTCGCCCTCTTTTATTACTTTAGCGCCGCCCTCATAATGACCGATCGCTGCCGATGCGCCAAAACCTACAAGCGGTTCAAATGAATATCCGTCAGCACCCTGCGACTTATAAAGCTCCATCATCTGCGAAGCTATACCTTCCTCCGTTACTCCATCAGCTACTCTTTTTATTATTTCGCCCATGGCATAATCATTTATACGGCTCGCCTCACGCATTAAAACAGCTTCATCGCTGTCCTTTTGACTTCTTGCATAATCCACGCACTCCGATGAGTTTACATATTCACTTGCAGCTCCGCATTCCATAAGTCTGAGCAGAAATCTCGCTTCAAACTTCTTATCAATGCCAAGCGGCTTGGTATGGTCAGTATATTTTGCTAAAAGCTCTGCGGAGTCAACATTATCGTCAAATCTTATCTTTTCAACTCCTACATCTTCATTCACAGTAAAAAGCTCGTTGATAAAAAACTTGTTTTTTGAACTATCGCTGTTTATATAAAGCGCAAGCATTCTTTCGCCGGGCTTTATCATTATACCTGTAAGATAAAAGACCGAGCAGGGATCACAGATAACCATTTGCTCCAGTCCTTTTTCTGACAGGCTTTTTATGATTTCATTAAGTCTTTGTGTTTTCATAAAGTTCAGCCTCTTCTATTTATTTATCTATTTATCATATAATTTGCACGCAACAAGATGTCCGTTTCCTGCATCCTTTAAAACGCTTTTATACTTGTCACAGCCCTCTGTTCTCTTAAAACAGCGTGAACAGAATCTGCATCCGTCGGGAGGATTGATAGGAGTCGGAACATCTCCCTCCAAAATAATTCTCTCGGTTTTGTTTTCAACATCAACCGATGGAATCGCTGAAAGAAGCGCCTGTGTATACGGATTCATCGGATTCTCGTAAAGCTCGTTTTTATCCGCCATCTCCATTATCTTTCCTAGATACATTACTCCTACTCTATCGCTAATGTGCTTAACAACATTGAGTCCGTGAGCAATAAATAAGTAAGTAAGTCCAAATTCATCTTTCAAGTCGTCAAGAAGATTTAAAACCTGAGCCTGAATAGATACATCAAGCGCCGAAACAGGCTCGTCACATACTATAAGCTTAGGATTAACAGCAAGTGCTCGGGCAATTCCTACACGCTGACGCTGTCCACCCGAAAATTCATGAGCATATCTGTTTCTCTGATGGTTTGCAAGTCCCACACAGTTTAAAAGATAATTTACTCTTTTTTCAACTTCATTTTTAGGTAAAAGCTTATTAACTATGATCGGTTCTGCAATTATATCTCCTATTGTCATTCTAGGATTAAGAGAAGAATACGGATCCTGAAAAATAAGCTGAATATCCTTGCAGTATTCTCTTCTCTGCTTTGAATTAAGCGCCGTTAAATCAACTCCGTCATAGATTATCTTTCCTGCTGTCGGTGTGTAAAGGTTTACCAGCATTTTTCCTATAGTTGACTTACCGCATCCCGATTCTCCGACAAGGCCTAACGCTTCTCCCTTATATATTTTAAACGAAACGTCGTCAACAGCCTTTAATATCGAAGTCGGACGTCCGAAAAAGCTTCTTTCAATAACAAAGTGCTTTGTAAGTCCCTGTACCTCTAAAAGAACTTCTTTTTCCGCCATTACTGATCGACCTCCACTTCATCGGAATATAAAAAGCATCTTACCCTTCTTCCCTCTTCTCCCGGAACATCCGTGAGAGCAGGAAGCTTTTCTTTGCATTTTTCCATGCAGTTGTCGCATCTGTCAGCGAACAAACATCCCTTAGGCAAAGCTGTCGGATCAGGAACCATTCCCTTTATCATAAACAGTCTGTCCCTGTCCTCGTCAAGTCTTGGAATCGACTCGATAAGTCCCTTTGTATAAGGGTGCTTCGGAGCTTTAAAAAGGTCCTTAACATCAGCCTCCTCTACAACTCTTCCGCAGTACATAACAACTACCCTGTCAGCAGTTTCTGCAACAACACCTAAATCGTGAGTTATCAAAATTACTGCCATTCCTATTTCATCTCTGAGCTTTTTAATAAGCTCCAATATCTGCGCCTGAATGGTAACGTCAAGCGCTGTTGTCGGCTCATCAGCTATTAAAAGCTCCGGATTGCAGCAAAGTCCCATAGCTATCATAACTCTTTGACGCATACCGCCCGACATCTGATGAGGATAATCCTTTACCCTCTGTTCGGGAGAAGGTATTCCAACCATTCTAAGCATTCCTATAGCATGCTCCAAAGCCTCTTTTTTATTCATATCGGTATGAGTTAAAATGGATTCGCAAAGCTGATCCCCTATTCTCTGAACAGGGTTAAGAGAAGTCATAGGCTCCTGAAAGATCATGGAAATCTTGTCACCTCTTATGCTTCGCATTTCCTTTTTCGATTTTTTGTTTAAATCCTCTCCGTTAAAAAGAATTTCACCGCCTGTTACCTTTCCCGGATCTCTTACAAGTCCCATTACCGATAACGAAGTAACGCTTTTTCCGCTTCCCGATTCACCGACGATTGCAAGGATTTCTCCTTTATCTACATTAAAGCTTACGTTATTTACAGCCTTTACAGTTCCTCTTTTTACATAAAACTCTGTAGAGAGGTTTTTAACATCCAATAACATCTAAGTAAAACCTCCTTAGCTTCTTGATTTCGGATCAAGCGCATCTCTTAGACCGTCGCCGAAAAGATTAAACGCCAAAACTGCCAAAGTTATTGCAAGTCCCGGGAAAATAAGCATATGCGGATAAACCAAAACCATGCTTCTTACTCTTCCGAGCATGTCGCCCCACTCCGCTATCGGAGGCTGAACGCCGAGTCCCAAGAATCCAAGCGCCGCAGTATCCAAAATTGCAGTCGAAATACCCAATGTCGCTCTTACAACTATTGACGACAGAACGTTTGGAAGAATATGATGAAAAATTATTCTACTGTCAGAATTTCCCAAAACTCTTGCTGCCGCAACATAGTCGTTTTCTTTAACGGACAAAATCGAGCTTCGTATAATTCTTGCATATTCCGGTATAGACACAACACCGATTGCGATAATTGCCTTATCGAGTCCTTTTCCGAGGGCAGCCATAAGAGTAACTGCGAGCAATATTGACGGAACAGAAAGCATAATATCCATGATTCTCATTATGAAAGCGTCGATTTTTCCGCCGAAATATCCTGCGATGGATCCGAATACTGTACCTAAAATAAGTGAGAATGCTACTGCTGCAACACCTACAAAAAGCGATATTCTTGTTCCAACTATTACTCTGCTGAAAATATCACGTCCTAACTGATCTGTCCCAAACCAGTGAGCCGCAGAAGGCGTCTGATTGGCATCAACCATGGCATTCTTATAAGGATCATACGGCGTTATATAAGGTCCGATAATGGCAATAATTATCAAAACTATAATTACAAAAAGCCCGAAAAGCGCTGCTTTATTTTTTCTAAGAGCATCCCACATTGATTTAAGACGGGATTCCGGCTTTTCTAATATAGCCTCAGGCTCTGCGCCCTCTGCCAGTACAAATTTATTTTTTGCCATGAGCTTATGCCTCCTTCCTTCCGTATTTAATTCTAGGATCTAAAAATGCGTAAATAATATCTACAATCAAATTCATCAACACAAATATAGTAGCAATTATGAGTACGACCGCCTGAATTACAGGGAAGTCAGATTTATTTATACAGTCAACCGTATAGCTTCCTATTCCAGGCCAAGCAAATACCGTTTCGGTAAGCACAGCGCCTCCTAAAAGCGAACCAAACTGAAGTCCTATAACGGTAACTATAGGCATCAGAGCATTTCTAAGGCCATGTCTGATGATAACTCGTCCCTCACCAAGTCCCTTTGATCTCGCAGTTCTTATGTAATCCTGACCAAGCGTATCAAGCATGCTTGAACGTGTCATACGGGATATGATAGCAAGAGTATAAAGCGCAAGCGTCATTCCCGGCAAAATCAAATGCCACAGCGCATTTTTAAACGCTTCAAAATCTCCGCTTATTAATGTGTCTATAAGATAAAGTCCCGTTACACTATTAACGGAAAAAGTAACATCAATTCTTCCTGATGCCGGAAGCCATCCTAGCACCTTTGTAAATAGAATAATAAGCAGTATACCGAGCCAGAAAATAGGAATTGACACTCCAACAAGCGACAGCACCATACTCGCATTATCTATAATACTGTTTTTCTTTACGGCGGCAATTACTCCTATAAGTATTCCGAATATAGAAGCTACTATAATTGCAAAAATAGCTATTTCAATAGTTGCCGGAAATCTTGAACCTATTTCATCCAAAACAGGAGTTTTTGTATAATAAGACTCACCGAAATCTCCCTGAACAGCGCCCGTAACAAAATCAAAGTACTGTTTAACTACGCCGTCGTTTAGTCCGTTAGCCTCTCTCCATTCTTCCATAGCCTCATCAGATGCATGCTGACCCAATACTACAGGAGCAGGATCCGGTGCGGCAACTCTCAAAAGAACAAATACGATAAGCGATACTCCGATTAAAACCGGAATAAGCATAAGTAATCGCTTAATAATATATTTTATCATTTTCCTAAAAAAGCCCCTTTCATAGTCCTTTGAAAACAATTAGTTTTCTTTTTAGTGTACGTCCTAAAGCACTATGCAACCGGACGATAATTTAAAATTGCACACTAAAAAGGAAGCTAATAAAACAACGACAAATACAGAGAAACAGCATTTCTCTGTCCTCTGTATTTGCGTCGTCAATTAGTTTAAATATTATCCCTTAGTAACATTGAAAAGCTTAACAGTAGCTGTACAGTGGTACTTAAAGTTCTTAACATTTGACTTGCAAGCTGTTAAATCCTGCTGGTGAGAGATTGGAAGCCAGATAGCAAGGTCTGCTACATACTGTTCCATATCAGCATACATAGCATTTCTTGAATCTCCTGCAGGCTCCTTAGCAGCATCAGAAATCATCTTTGAATATGCCTCGTAAGCTGCCTTGTCATCGTCATTTTTAGCAAGGTTAAATCTTGCAACGTTCATTCCGGCATTTGTATCACTCATGAGGTTCAAGAAGTTATCCGGGTCTCCGTTATCTCCGCTCCATCCGTAGAAGCAGATATCGTAGTCGCCTGCGATAGTTCTCTCCTTATAAGTTGTCCAGTCATAGGAATCAATTGTGATCTCAACGCCTACCTCTTTGAAGTATCCCTGAATAGCCTCTGTAAGAGTTTGACCTGTTACAGTATTATAAGGTCTTGGATTCGTATAAGTAATTACATGAAGACTCTTGATACCCTTTTCTTCAAGTGTTTTCTTTGCAGCGTCAGGATCGTAAGCAACCTGCTTTACGTCAGCGCTGTAACCAGGTATAAATGTAGGCAATACTGTTGTAGCCTTTTCAGCATATCCGTTGTAAAGACCTGCAACAAGCTCTTCTACGTTTACTGCCTGAGAAAGAGCTACACGAGTTTCCTTGTCAAGTCTTTCAATGTTGTATGCCATATAGTTTATATTCATTCCAGGAGTCTTGTCAACAGTGATGTTGCTGTCGCTTTCAAGCTGTGCAACCTGATTTGTATCAATTCCGTCGATGATATCTACATCACCCGACTGAAGCTCAAGAATCTTTGTAGATGCGTCTTTAATTGTTCTGATTACAACATTCTTGATCTGAGCCTTTCCTTCTTCATTCCAATAATCATCGTTAGCTTCAAGCTTAACGTGCTGATCCTTCTTCCATTCAACGAACTTATAAGGACCTGTTCCTACAGGATTGTTCATAAGGTCGCCTTCCTTAGCTGCAGTAGGGCTTACCATAGGTGCACCGAATACCATTGCAAGATTAGCAAGGAAAGGTGTTGAAGGCTGAGAAAGAGTAATATCAACTGTGTACTCATCCTTAACCTCTACTCCTGAAACATATCCCCATACGAAATCAGCGTATGTCATGTCCTCAGTCTTGTTAATTGTGTTTCTCTCAACATTGTACTTTACAGCCTCAGCGTTAAAGTCTGTACCATCGTGGAACTTAACACCCTCCTGAAGATAGAAGGTATAAACAAGTCCGTCATCAGAAACCTTCCAATCCTTAGCAAGGCAAGCCTTAACCTCAGTAGAGTCAGCCTCATACTGTAAAAGTCCCTCATAAATCTGGTTTGTAACCTTAGCTGACTCACCGTCATCAACGATCTGTGGGTCAAGACCTCTCGGATCTGCTCCCTGAGCATAAACGAGTGTTTCATTTGATGAATCCCCTGTGTTCGAGGAATTCTTTGAATCAGAGCTGTCACCGCAGCCTGCGAGGCACGAAACAGCCATGAGTGCAGCAATAGCGCTGCCCAGAATCTTTTTGTTCATAATGATTCTCTTCCTTTCTGTCAACAAAAAAAGACGCACGCAATAGACCTTTCACCTAGCACATCTAAAGTCCTGCGGCATCTTTGCCTGTTATGATATGTATTACGTCCGTAACCAGGACTATAACATAACATATTATACTATACCATGCGAATTAACGCAATAGTAATATTATACAAAAAAATCATAAAATAATTATCCAATATGTTGAAGCGACAAAATTTTTAATGAAATAACACGCAAAATCTGCTATAAATTTAATATGGGCGCAGCCCCGTTATTCAACATTTTCGGTGGGGGCTTGTATCCCCGCTGAAAAAATCAAGTTTAGTCTGCCGCCCATAGCGACTGGGGGCATCTTAATTTAGCTATATTTTTGTTCCGCATTGACCGCAAAAAAGCGCATTTGACTTTAAAGCTGCTCCGCAGTTTTTACAGTGTTTTTCTTTATCAACTGAAATTTCAAGCTGTTCATGTGGAGTTATTTCATCAGCGGTAATGGCTCTTGGCTTTTTCATCTTAACTTTTTTGTTTTCTTTGATGTTTTCCTTCTCGATCTTTTCTTTTTTTCTCCCGATTATATCCCTCGCACTTATGCTGTCATCCAAAAGCTCATCATCAATAAACTTTTTTCTCGGCGCACCCTCAGCGGCACTTAAGAAAAGCGAGCATATTGACAATACTATTCCAAATATAAACAATATAAGACTTGAAATAATTACAACTGCACAAAACGACCTCAGATGTATTTCGTTAGCCTTTGCAAAATCTTCAAAATAATAAGATATTAC
>USCU01000056.1 GCA_900553335.1 uncultured Ruminococcus sp.
ATAACGGAATGACGCCGATTATAGCCTATAATTACGGAGCAAATCACAAAAAACGCATTATGTCTACTATGAGGCTTGGATTTGTTATGGCAGTATCATATCTTGCCGTTGGATTTTTGATCTTTGAAACGATGCCTGAGCTTTTGCTTAAGATGTTTACTGAAAATGAAGAAATGATAAACATGGGAGTTACTGCATTTAGAGAGATAGCTCCTGCGTTTATCCCGGCAGGCTTCAGTATTATCATAATTGCAACAATTCAGGCTCTCGGACACGGAGTTTATTCTATGATTGTTTCAATCTGCCGGCAGCTTGTCGTTTTAGTTCCGTGTGCATTTTTGCTTGCAAAGATATTTAAAACGATAAACATTATGTGGATTTCTTTCCCGATAGCAGAGGTTGTATCACTTTTGCTTTGTTTAATGTTTTTCAGATCAGTTTATCAAAAGACAGTCAGGTCGCTTGATGACTAGCGAAAAAATCTAAGCAGCAAACAAAGCCTGTATTCAATTGCTCTTAATTCCATGTTTTTCGATTACAATTTTAGTGTTTTATATATTTACAGCTTCTTTGCATAACTAAACCTCCTATGGTATTATCTGATTCTACCATAGGAGGTGATTTTTTACTATTGTTCATTTTTACGGAATTGTTAAATTGCAGTCGTTGACAATCGGTTAGCTTTCTTCTCCATCTTTGCAAAACTTTAATGCTAAAGGAATAATAAATGAGCCTAATGAATTTCCTGCGGTCATAACCAAGAGATACAAAAGAGTTTTTGAGGTGAGCGACAAGGAAATCCAAAAATAAAACATATTTGCAACACAGTGTTCAAACGAGCATAGGATAAATACCATTACACAAATAAAAGTTGCTATGTATTTTTGTGCTGAGTTTTTTCCGAAGCGGTAATTGTGAGATGCAATGTACATCAACAGTCCGCAGAATATGGAAAGAATAAATATTGACAGAAGCTGGTCAGACAGTTTTGCTTTGCAAAGCTCATCTGATTTTTGCAGCAGCGTATCAGATATTCTGGTCAGTCTTAAACAAAGAGCGGCAATTCCTGTTCCTGCTATATTTCCGAGCCATGTTAAGATCATGTCCAAAGCAAACCTGCACTTGTTTTTCTCAGTTATAAAAAATCCTATTTTACCTGTATACAGATTAAATCCAAAGGAAAAAATGCAAAACAAACCTATTGCAAAAAGAAACGATCCTATGTATTTGTTATCTACAGACAGATAAAGCGTTCCGCCAATGCTGATAGATATCCCTGCAAGAACAGCTCTTATGATAACGTCTTTAATATGTGTAGACATAACTTAACCTCGGTTATTGACGGTGAGTCATAAACAGAATTCCAAGGGTGTCCGGTCCGCAATGGCACGAAATGGTGCAGCTTGCTTTGGTGATATATATTTCTTTAAAGGTTGTATTTTCCTTTAAATATTGTTCAACTGATTGTATATAAGATGTATCAGTTCCCGAATGTGTTATGAAAACAATGTTATCGTCATAATTAGGGTATTTTGCAAGGGTATCTGCTACATAGCTGAGCAATACCTTGTCGTATTTTCCCCTGTATTTTTTGCCGACGCTCATTTTTCCGCCATTGTTGTTGTCCACGTTTATGGACGGCTTGATTCCCAGCAAATTAGCTCCGAAAGCTGCAAGCGCAGAGCATCGTCCCCCTGCACGCAAAAATTCAAGCGTGTTTATTACAAAGCTTGCATGGGAAAATGATGTCAGTGACTGTAAATGTGCTGCAATGCTTTTTGCATCTGCTCCTTGCTCTGCCATTTCGCATGCTTTTAAAACGAGAAGTCCTGTTCCGGTTGAAAGATTCTTGGAATCAACTGCATAAACCCCTTCAAGCTCGTCTGCGGCAAGGCAGGCATTTTGATAAGATGAAGAAAGTCCCGATCCGAGATTTATATGGACCACTTCATATCCCGCATCGGTAAATTTTTTGAAATGCTCGAGATACTCGCCTACGTTTATTGCACTCGTCTTAGGAAGCGCCTTTCTCTCCCGATAGGCGGCATAAAGATCGTCAGGCGTAATTGTTACATTGTCGAGATAATCCTTGCCCTCAAGGTTTATGTGATACGGAAAATACTGAATGTTCCATTTTTCCTTAAGCTTATCTCCCAAATCGCAAGTGCTGTCTGCTGAAATAATAACTTTTTTCATATTAAACTCCCCTAAATCACTGTTTGCCGTGAAAAGTATAGTTTTATTTTAAACGTTATAAGATAACTTGTCAAGGGAAATAGCAAATTAAAGGGAATCAGCTATTGTTTATAACCAAATTAAGATGTCCTCCACATCTATAGGCAGCGGGATCCACTTGATTTTTTCAGTTGGGATAGGGGACTCTCGTTGCAAACGCTAAATAACGGAACTGATCCCCCCTTGTTGAAAAAATTAAAATGCCCGGTTTTTTGAGTCGGACATTTTAATTGAGGAGTTTTTATGAAGTTTCTTAAAAAATAAGAAATTATTGTTTGGTGAAGACGAAGCCACTTGTTTATAATAATAGTACTAAGGAAGAGATTATGAAATTTGCTTTTGTGAGGTGTAAGCTTTTTATACAAACAAGTTTTCTTTTCGCCTTCTGTTAAATGTGAAGCTTTGATTAGGTGGATTAAACCTTTTTATAAATGCTTCTTTAAGGGTTTCTCTTTTCCCTTGCTGTAAGCTTATTCTAAATTTTCTGCGTGTGAATAGTATATATATTAGTTGAAAGATTTGTGAAAACCTGTAAAATAAAAAAATGCTATTGACAAACAAATGTTCGTGTGGTACTATATATAAAAGAACATTTGTTTGATGTGCGTGGAGGAAAGTAATGAAAAGCGTATTCGATGAAAGAATAATACTTCATGTTGATATAAATAACTGTTATGCATCAATAGAGTGCCGCATGAATCCGTCTTTAAGGGGAAAGGCGGTAGCTGTTTGTGGAAGTATCCAGGACAGGCACGGCATAATTTTAGCTAAAAATGAGATGGCTAAGAGTATGGGAGTTAAAACAGGCGAAGCTATATGGGAGGCAAGATCAAAATGTCCGGAGCTTGTTTTATGTGAGCCGCATTACGATTTATATCTTGAATTTTCAAGGGCGGCAAGAAAAATTTATTCAGATTATACCGATAGAATAGAGCCGTTTGGAATAGACGAGGCGTGGCTCGATATAACAGGGCTTTTCAGAAACGGAAAACAGGCAGATGGAGAGGAAATCGCAAACGAGATCAGAGAGCGTGTGAAAAAAGAGCTTGGAATAACCGTTTCGGTCGGAGTCAGCTTTAATAAGGTTTTTGCAAAGCTAGGCTCCGATCTTAAAAAGCCGGACGCTGTTACTGTTATCTCAAAAGAAAATTATAAGGAAAAGATATGGAGTCTTGACAGCGGAGAGCTTTTATATGTTGGATGTAAGACGAGAGCGGCTTTAAGACGAAGAGGAATACTTAACATAGGCGAGCTTGCAAATGCAGATGATAAAGTACTTTTATGTGCATTGGGAGTAAACGGTTTAAAGCTCAAGAGATCTGCAAGGGGAGAGGATAAAAGCGCTGTGGCGTATGACGGAGAAACATCACTTGTGAAATCCGTAAGCAATTCTACGACATCCCCAAGGGATTTGTGCAATGATCATGACGTTAAGATAGTTTTATATGCGCTAAGCGAAAGTGTTGCGTCAAGGTTGAGAGAAATGAAGCTTAAATCGGGTATGATAACGGTAAGTGTCAGAACAAAGCTTCTTTACACATATTCAAGGCAGAGGCATACCGATTTTTTTACAAATGATGCTAAGGATATAGCAAACATTGCTTTTAAGCTTTATAAAGAGTCGTTTGCAAAATCAAACGGTCAGCCGATAAGAAGCATAGGTATAAGTGCAGGTGATTTAAAAGCCCATGACTCGTGCGAGCAGCTTACTCTTTTTGAAGACATAAAAGAGAGTATGAAAAAGAAAAGCCTCAACAGTACAGTAGATGACCTTAGAAAAAAATACGGTTCTTCTTGTATAAAAAGAGGTATAATTTTGGAGTACGACTGCTTTAAGAATTTTTCAACATGTTTTCAAGATGAAATTCATCCTGTTGGCTTTATGAAATCGGTGTGAAATTTCTGTTAAATCTGTTGACAATGCAAAATGTTTCTTTATAATAAAGTATGGTTTTACTTGATTTTGATTATAGAGAGGGGATTGAGCAAAATGTATTCGGATTACGATAACATATACAAGGATGAGAAAAGAGTAGAAAAGCTTACATCAAAGATCAACGATGTTTCAAAAATATTTAATGATGAACTTAATGAGAAGTGTGCAAGTATAGGTATAACACCTGCCACAAGGAAGATTTTGTCTTATCTGTCCTCAGATGATCCGGTGAATCAGCTCTATATTGTGAATAAGACAAAACTTAAAGCTCCTACCATTTCCGTATCACTAAGCAGACTTGAGAAAAAGGGTATTATTAAAAGACAGGTATGCGATATTGATATGAGGAATGTTGATGTTTGTCTTAGTGAAAAAGGACAGGAGATCAATGATCAGATAAAGGCTTTTTCTAATGAGATTGACAAAAAAATGATGAAGGATATCACGCAGGAGGAGATCGATTCTTGCTTAAAGGTTTTGGACAAGCTTCAAAAAAATATACTTGGTGATGAATACTATTTCTTCTATGAGTAATTATTTAAAGTGACGATAGCTGCCGATAAAAACGGCGGCTTTTTTATGTTTGAACGATGCAACAGAAAAAGTTTTAAAAAAAGAGAAAAAATAGGTTGGTTTTACTATTGCAATTTTCCTCGAATTTTGGTAAAATAAAAATAGTTTTTAATAAGGGGCATTGCCCATAGGGTTTTAGCGGGATAACGTTTCGCCGTTGAAAAACAAAATGGAACCCGCTGCCTATAGAGGTGTGACATCTTAATTCAGTTATTTTACTTCAATTTTGGAGGATTTTATTTTATGCCTATTAAATATGTATTTGTAACAGGTGGAGTCGTTTCCGGACTCGGAAAAGGAATTACTGCGGCGTCGCTCGGAAGGCTTTTGAAATGTCGTGGATACAGAGTAACTATTCAAAAGTTTGACCCGTATATAAATATTGATCCGGGAACAATGTCGCCGTATCAGCACGGGGAGGTTTTCGTTACCGACGACGGAGCCGAAACTGACCTTGACCTTGGACATTATGAAAGATTTGTCGATGAAAACCTTTCGGTAAATTCCAACGTTACTACCGGTAAAATATATTGGAACGTTTTGAATAAAGAGAGAAGAGGAGATTATCTCGGCGGAACGGTCCAGGTTATTCCGCATATCACAAATGAGATAAAGGATAAGATCTACAGAGTGGGAAAAGACGCAAATACAGATTTTGTTATTACTGAAATCGGTGGAACTGTAGGAGATATTGAGTCCACTCCGTTCTTGGAGGCGATAAGACAGGCAAGTATTGAGGTCGGCAGAGAAAACGCAATATTTATTCATGTGTGCCTTATACCGTATATTTCAGGATCAAAGGAACTTAAGAGCAAGCCTACTCAACATTCAGTTAAAGAGCTTTTGTCTTTGGGAATACAGCCGAATATTCTCGTGCTCAGAAGCGAGATGGAAATTCCTGAGGACATGAAGAATAAAATTGCAATGTTCTGTAACGTGGGAAAAGATGATGTTATTCAGAATCTTACAGCTCCGAGCCTTTATGAAGTGCCTTTGTGGCTTGAAAACGAAGGACTTGCAGACGCTGTATGCCGTCAGCTTGGACTTCCTGTTACAAAGCCTGATCTCACCGAGTGGAACGAAATGGTAAGTAACATAAAGAATGCAAAAAAAGATGTTACAATAGGACTTGTAGGAAAGTATGTCGAGCTTGAGGACGCATATCTTTCTGTTGCGGAAGCGCTTCGCCATGCAGGCTTTGAAAACGGCGCAAATGTTAATATAAAGTGGATTCAGTCGGAAGATATTACCAGAGAAAACGCTAAGGACAAGCTTTTAGGCTGTGACGGAATTATCGTTCCGGGAGGATTCGGCGACAGAGGAATCGAGGGAATGATAGAATCTATCAGGTACGCGAGAGAAAACAGAATTCCGATGTTTGGAATCTGTCTTGGAATGCAGATGTCGGTTGTTGAGTTTTCAAGGGGTGCTGCCGGTTTTGATGATGCTAATTCGACAGAATTTTGTGAAACCAAGCATCCTGTAATAGACATAATGGACGAACAAAAGGATATTCACGAAAAAGGCGGAACGATGCGTCTTGGACTTTATCCTTGTGTGCTGAAGGACGGCTCTATTTCAAAAAGTGTTTACGAGAGCGATCTTATTTATGAAAGACACAGACATCGTTGGGAGTTTAACAACGCTTATCGCTGCGAGCTTGAGGAAAAGGGCTTGATAATCGCAGGTCAATCTCCTGATAATAAGCTTGTTGAGATCGTGGAGCTTCCGAAGGAAACTCATCCTTGGTTTGTGGGAGTTCAGTTCCATCCTGAATTTAAGTCCCGTCCAAACAGAGCGCATCCTCTGTTTAAGGATTTCATAAGAGCTTCTTTGGAGAATAAAGAAAAGTAATAAATTTTAAGGGCAGGTCGCAAAACCTGCCCTTTGTACTTATATTTTAATTTTGTAAAGATATATATCTATCGGAGAATACTTTCTGAAAAGATAATCCGTTACCGGCGCTTTTAATTTATCCTCATGAGTAATCATAGGGATTTGAAGCGTTACGGTAGTCCCTTCATTTTCTTTTGTCATATACGAAAATGATGCGGAAAACTCTTTGCAGAAAAGCTTGACAATTTCAAATCCGAGCGATTCGTTTCCTTTGGAAATGTCGGACATTGCAAATGCAACATTCATAAGCTTCTGTGCTTTATCGCTAATACCCGTTCCGTTGTCGGTGACTGATAAAACGGCGGTTTCGCCGATAGATGAAAGACGGACATTTATTTCCTTCTGCTCGCTTATGTTGTACATTACACCGTTAGAAATAAGATTTAACAAAACGCTTAAAAATCTTTCGCTGTCAAGCTTTACAGAAATATCTTTCTTTATTTCGTATCTTAGTTTTACACCCTCAGCAGAAAGCTTTGGAATTACGGAATGTAAAATGTTCTCGGTGTATTCAGACAAAGAGAATGAGGTTACATTAAAATTTTTAGACGTATATTTCAGCAGCTCTTCGATATTTGCAACCGCTGCCAGCATTTTATAGGACGATTTTGAAAGCTCATATGTTTTACTTGCAAGATCGTATTGTTCTATTTTTT
>USCU01000057.1 GCA_900553335.1 uncultured Ruminococcus sp.
GCGTCAGATGTGTATAAGAGACAGGGTTATGACGATAGTGGTTTTGATTTTCGGAGAAGTTTTGCCGAAAAATTTCGCAAAGGAAAATGCCGAGGGATTTTGTCTTATGATGGCATATCCGTTAAATGCCCTTATGTTTGTTTTTACACCGATAATTGCGTTTTTTGTGATGCTTAAAAATCTATTGTCAAGGCTATTTAAAAACAAAAACAAACAGCCTTCCGTAACTGAAGAAGAGCTTATGTATATGATCGAAGAGATCGAGGACGAGGGAGTTTTGGAGGAGCAGGAGTCTAATCTTGTGAGGAGCGCTTTGGAATTTGACGAAACGCTTGTCGAGGAGATTTTGATCCCCCGCGTGAATGTCATTGCTATAGACAAAAACGAGGACATTGAAAGTATCAAGGATTGCTTTTTTGAAAATTCCTATTCAAGATTTCCGGTATATAATGAAACAATAGACAATATCATAGGTATATTGCATCAAAACGACTTTTGCAAGCTTTATTTTAACGGTGAAAAGGATATAGTGCCTTTTTTAAAAAAGCCTTTGTTTGTTTTTGAGTATCAGAAAATTTCAGATACGCTTAAAGAAATGCAAAAAGAAAAGGTGCATATGGCGGTCGTTTTGGACGAATACGGAGGAACGAGCGGAATCGTTACACTCGAAGATATAATAGAGGAGCTTGTCGGGGAAATTTACGACGAAAGTGATGATGAAGATACTTCTTTTGTCAAAATATCTGATAATAAGTATGATGTTTCAGCAGATCTTTCTATAAGCGACTTTGCTGAGCGGATAGGTATTGACGAGGAGGAGTTTGAAACCGACTGCAACTCTCTCGGCGGACTTTTTATGGATACGCTTCATAGAGTAGTTCGTATAAACGATACGGTCGAGTATAAAATGCTTCGTCTTACCGCAACGAAAATCGAGGATCAATGGATAGAACGAATTGCGGTCGAGGTCAAAGACAGGGAAGAGAATAATGACTGAATCTGACAAAAAAGACAAGATGGGAGCGTCAGAGCTTTGCTACAGACTTTTTGTTATACTTTTAAGCGTTGGGTTTGGAGCATTGCTGCCGGCGGCTTGGATAACAGCGAAAGCAGTTGTCGGAAATGAGGACAATGTTAAAAATGCATCTGTAATTCTGTCAAGCATTTTCTTTGCGCTTATTATTATGTCTTTGGTGACGCTTATTATTTGCTGGGTTTCCATGAAAAAAACGGGAGCTGCAAACCTTATGGTAAGCACGCTTTTGATGACGGTATCTGACATATTTTTGCTGTTAAACTGTAAGTGGGTATACATCGTTTATTCATACGGCTCGGGCAACGAAATGTTTGTACAAAAACAAATAGGTGAAACAGCAGAAAGCTACTATACGTTCCTTGACGGAGTGCATTTTCGGTGGCTTTTGCTCGGGTTTGCCGTATCATTTATAATAATTCTGGGGTTTGTAAGCCTTTTTCATTTAAAAAGGCTGCGGACAAGCAGGTAGCGGGGGAAAAACATGAAAATAGATTTTCACACTCATGCGTTTACAGAGTCTATAGCTGACAGGGCGATAAAAAAACTTGAAGCGCTTGCTGATCAGAAGGCTCTTACAGACGGAACAATAAGCTCACTTTTGAATAGGTTTGACGAGTGGGGCGTTGATAAGGGAGTTGTTTTGACGATTGCAACTAAGCCTTCTCAGCAAAAAACGATAAACAACTGGGCGGCAAGTATAAAAAGCGAAAGGATAATCCCATTCGGTTCGGTTCATTTCATGGCGGATGATTGGGAGGAAGAGCTGGAACGAATAAAGAGTCTTGGACTTAAAGGAATAAAGCTTCACCCCGACTATCAGGGATTTGAAATTGACGACGAAAAAATGATACCTATATATAAAAAGTGCGCTGAGCTTGGTTTGATTGTAATGTTTCATGCAGGACTTGACTGCGTTTCCCCGAATCATATCCACGCCAGACCTGAAGCTTCGCTTAAAGCGCATATGCTTGTGCCGGAGATGACAATGGTTTTGGCGCATATGGGCGGAAACGATATGGCGGACGATGTGTTGAAGTATCTTGCGGGAGCAGACGGAAATCTGTTCTTTGATACAAGCTTTATAGCCGACAGGTATGACGATTCGCTTGTTGAGGAGATAATTCTCAAGCACGGAAGCGACAGGATTTTATTTGCTACCGACTGTCCTTGGTGTTCGGGAAAGGCTGAAACCGACATGATAAACAGGCTTAATTTATCTGAAGCAGATAAAGATAATATATTTTATAAAAACGCACAAAGACTTCTGTGCCCCCGATTTGTTTAAAACACGATTAAAATAATGTCGCGTAGGCGGACATGTGCCGACGCAGCGACACCTTGAGAGAAAATCGGCGGTGCGAGCCGATTTTCGATGAAAAGGGGTTTCCTAGGGGAAAAACACAGAACGAGACTTAGCGAAGCTGTCGAAGTGAGTGTGTTTGTCCCATGGGGAGCGTTGTCGGTTTTGCCGACACGCTCAACGCACAAAGACTTCTGTGCTTGGATTAAAAGCTTTAATTTTAAAATTCAGAAAGGATTTGATCAAAAATGACGTACAAGGAAGAATTTATTAAGTTTATGGTAGACTGCGGAGTTTTGACTTTCGGCGAGTTTACGCTTAAAAGCGGAAGAAAAGCTCCTTATTTTATCAATACGGGAAATTACAAAACAGGAGCACAGCTTGCTCGTCTTGGCGGATTTTATGCTGAGTGCATAAAAGAAAATAATATTGAGGCAGAAACTCTTTACGGTCCGGCTTATAAAGGAATCCCTCTTGCAGTTTCTGCAGCAGTAGCACTTTATAATAAGTTCGGCGAGGAAGTAAATTATACCTTCGACAGAAAAGAAGTAAAGGATCACGGCGAGGGCGGAATGTTTGTCGGAAAGAAGCTTGAGGACGGCGAAAAGGTTGTTATAATAGAGGACGTTATGACAAGCGGAAAAGCATTGAAGGAAAACATGCCAAAGCTTAAGGGTGCGGCAGATGTTGATATAACAGCAATGGTAATAACCGTTGACAGAATGGAAAAGGCGCTTGACAGCGACAAGAGTGCCGTTCAGAACGCTTATGATGAGTATGGCGTTAAGGTGTATTCCATAGTTAATATAAACGACATCATTGATGCTATTAAATCGGGAGTAGTCGAAGGTCAGGAATACCTTGACAAAATGATAGAGTACAGAAGCCTTTACGGAATAGAGTAAGGAAGGGTTAAAATGCAGGACGTTAATAAAACAGCGGCAAATAAATGCGATGCAGAAAAAAGAGATATATTTGACAAGCTCATGGCATTACCGATTCTAAACATTTTTGAGGGTTTTTATAAAAAGAACAAGACAGTTTTGCTCTATCTTTTTTTCGGGGTTTTGACAACTGCAGTAAGCTTTTTGGCAGCATGGGTTTCTAAAGATGTGCTGGAGGCGTTAGATTTCGGCAAAAACATCGTTTCGGTTGTAAGCAGCGTATTTTCCTGGATATGTGCTGTTACATTTGCATATATTACAAACAGGATATGGGTATTTGAATCAAAGGCTGCCGATAAAAAGGAACTGTTCGCTGAGGCTGTTTCATTTTACGGGGGAAGGGTTTTTACGCTTGTTGTAGAAACGCTGATGATGTGGGCAGGCTATTCGCTTATAGGATTTAATTACTGGATTACTAAAATCGCAGCGAATGTTGTCGTTTTGATTTTAAACTACATTATAAGCAAGCTTTTTGTTTTCAAAAAATAAAACCTATATCTACAGGGGTATATTATATGAATGAAAATGGCGCAGATAATTTTAAAACAGCGTACAGAGTTTCTGTTATTAGTATTTTAGTGAATATTCTTTTGTCGGTTATTAAGCTGGCATCGGGTATTTTTGCAAACAGCTCTGCTTTGATTTCTGATGCCGTTCATTCTTTAAGCGATGTTTTTTCAACTGTAGTGGTAATTATAGGCGTCAAGATGTCAAGCAAAGCTGATGACGAGGATCATCAATACGGTCATGAAAGACTTGAATGCATTGCGGCGATTATTTTAGCATCTGTACTAATGGTAACAGGGCTTGGCATAGGCTTAAGCGGAATCAGGGTTTTTACGTCTAATGAATTATCAGCATTAAAAACTCCCGGAGCTGTTGCGCTTTTTGCCGCAGGACTTTCAATAGTTGTAAAAGAGTCTATGTATTGGTATACAAGAAAAGCTGCGAAAAATATAAACAGTGATGCTCTTATGGCTGATGCATGGCATCACAGGAGCGATGCTCTTTCATCTGTCGGAAGCATCATAGGAATAGGCGGAGCGATGCTTGGCTTCGCGGTTTTAGATCCGTTGGCATCTATTGTGATATGCTTGTTTATTATCAAAGCGGCTTTTGATATTTACAAGGACGCAGTTTCAAAGCTGATTGATAAGGCGGCTGATATTCAGACTACGGCAAAGATAAGGGAAATAATTTTAAGCAACGAAAAAGTTTTGGGAATAGATGTTTTAAAAACAAGGCTTTTCGGAGCTAAGATATATGTTGATACGGAGATATCCGTTGACGGGAAAATGACGCTTTTCTCAGCGCACGAAACGGCTCAGTCGGTGCATGATGAAATAGAGAAAAATTTCCCGATGGTAAAGCATTGTATGGTTCATGTGAATCCATACAGCGAGGACGAAGTAAGATAATTTGCAGTTTAATTGATAATGGAGAATGAGTGTGCTTCTTCGGAGGTCTGGAGGTATAAAGCTTGAGTGAAGTTTTAGAAATTTTATTAGACGGGTTGTTGGACGCAGTCAAAATGCTTCCGTTTTTGTTCGGGGTTTACATTTTGATCGAATATATGGAGCATAAGAATTCCGCAGGCTTTGAGGGCTTTTTTAAACGTCTTGGTATCTTTGGACCTGTTGGCGGAGCGGTTCTCGGAACAGTTCCGCAGTGCGGAATCTCTGTTGCGGCAACCAATCTTTTTTCGGGAAGGGTAATAACACTCGGAACTATAATAGCGGTCTATATTGCAACAAGCGATGAAGCGATCCCAATAATTTTGGCTCATCCCGATAGGATAGGCGTTTTATGGAAGCTTATAGTAATCAAGGTGATAGCGGCGGCGATTGCAGGAATTTCAGTTGATTTAATATTAAAAGCCGCATTAAAAAAGAAAAACGAGGAAAAGCCTTTTGAGGAGCTTTGTGAGCATTGCGGCTGTCACGGTCATGACGGGCATGGCCATTCGGTATTAATTCCTGCTTTAAAGCACACTGTAGGAATTTTTATATTTGTGCTTATTATAAATATAGCCTTGGGATTTGTTATGGAATATCTTGGGGAGGACTTTTTAAAGAGCGTTTTGATTTCTGATTCTCCGCTGCAGCCGTTTGTATGTGCAATTGTCGGTTTTGTACCTAACTGTGCAGCGAGTGTTTTGCTGACAGAATTGTATTTGGAGGGAGTTATAACCTTTGGCTCATGTGTTGCAGGACTTTGTACAGGAGCGGGAATGGGACTTTTAGTGCTCTTTAAAACTAACAAAAGACATGTTAAACAAAATCTTGCGGTGCTAGGTATTTTATATGTTTTTGCAGTATTAACAGGCATTGTAACTAATATTTTGTTTTAACTGACGTCAGCGATAATTCTTTTGTTCCAAGCGAAGAGAAACTGCGAAAAGAAATTGCGTTCTTGCATTATTAAAAAACAGATTTGACAAACGGATATAAATGGTAGTATACTGTTTAAGTAATTAAAGCGTTGCAGTGCTAAACTGACAACACAATATTATAAATGAAAGAAGAGGTTATTTATGAAACTAAAAAGAATTCTTGCGGCAGTTTCAGCTTGCGCTTTAGCTGTCGGAATGATGGCAGGCTGCGGAAAATCCGACGATTCATCAAACGGAGGAAGCAAAACAGGCGAAAACGCTAAAAATTATAAAATCGGAGTTATCCAGATTATGGAGCATACATCTCTTAACACTATAAGAGATGCTGTTGTAAATCAGCTCGAAAAGTTAGGATACAAGGACGGAGAGAATTGTACGATAGACCTTCAGCAAGCAAACAATGAAGCTACAATGGTTACTCAGATTTTAGATAAGTTTAAGGCTGACGGTGATGATATCATCGTTGCTATTACAACTCCTTGTGCAACAGCGGCAGCAGCATATTCGAGCGAGATCCCTGTTGTGTTTTCGGCAGTTACTGATCCTGTAAGCGCTGAGCTTGTTAAGGATTGGGATAATTCAGGAGATGAAAACCTGACCGGTACGTCAGATAAGCTTGATATTACAAAAATCTTGGATAATGCACTTGCTATTACTCCTGACATCAAAACTCTCGGATTCCTTTATAATACAGGAGAACTGAACTCCGTTGAGTGCCTTAAAGAAGTAAAGGCATACTGTGATGAAAAGGGAATCGAGGTTGTTGAGGGTTCGGCTACTACTGCAACAGAGCTTTCAGAAGCGGCTACAACCTTGTTTTCAAAGTGCGACGCTGTATTCTCACCTAACGACAATACTGTTGCAGGAGCAATGGGAACAGTCGCAAAAATCGCAATCGACGCTAAAAAGCCTATGTATGTAGGAGCTGATTCGATGGTACAGGACGGTGGATTTGCAACTGTCGGAATCGAATATACAGACTTAGGAATTGAAACTGCAAATATGGTGGATCAGATCCTTAAGGGTGAGAAAAAAGCAGGAGATATTCCAATAAAGGTATTTAACGAGGATTTAAGCACTTATATCAATAAGTCAACAGCTGAGGCGATAGGTATTACTATCCCTGAGGATATCAAAAATGGAGAAAAGACGGTTTTCTTTGATTAACTGTTGCAAAAAAAATTAAAATGAAGTATAATATCAGAGTGGATATGTTTTTCAGGTTATGGTTGATTTGAAAATGTCCGCTCTGATATTTTTTTACGGAGAGTTTTTATGAAGATAAACAAGAAGAAACTTATATCGTGGATTCCGAGAATAGCGGTAATTGTAATAATGCTGGTTTTAATTAATACACAGCTTTATCAAAGTCAAATACTTGATACGCTTGAATACGGATTTGTATTTGCTCTTTTGGCGCTCGGGATTTTTATTTCCTTTAGGATTCTGGACATTCCTGATCTGTCCGTTGACGGAACGTTTGCTCTTGGTGTTTCCGTTTCTGCAATAGTTGCGTCAGACGGTCACCCAATACTCGGAATTTTTTTAGGTATTGTGGCGGGTGCGCTTGCAGGC
>USCU01000058.1 GCA_900553335.1 uncultured Ruminococcus sp.
AGATGTGTATAAGAGACAGTTCCTGTTCCTCAGGGCTTTACAATTACAACAGAAGCTTGTACTCAGTATTATGAAGACGGAAGACAGATCAACGATGAGATTCAGTCGCAGATCAATGAATACATCGGCAAAATGGAGGAAATTACAGGAAAGAAGTTTGGAGATTCAGAAAATCCTCTTCTCGTTTCCGTTCGTTCAGGAGCAAGAGCTTCAATGCCTGGTATGATGGATACTATTTTGAATTTAGGTCTTAACGAAACTGTTGTTGATGTTATGGCTGCAAAATCAGGAAATCCACGTTGGGCATGGGACTGCTACAGAAGATTCATTCAGATGTATTCCGACGTAGTAATGGAAGTTGGTAAAAAGTATTTTGAAGAACTTATCGATGAAATGAAGGCTAAGAAAGGCGTTACTCAGGACGTTGAGCTTACAGCTGACGATCTCAAGGAACTTGCAGGTCAGTTTAAAGCTGAATACAAGGCTAAGATCGGTGTTGATTTCCCAACAGATCCTAAGGAACAGCTTATGGGAGCAGTTAAGGCTGTATTCCGTTCATGGGATAACCCTCGTGCTAACGTATACCGTCGTGACAACGATATTCCTTATTCATGGGGAACTGCTGTAAACGTACAGTCAATGGCATTCGGAAACATGGGTGACGACTGCGGTACAGGTGTTGCATTTACTCGTGATCCTGCAACAGGTGAAAAGAAGCTCATGGGAGAGTTTTTGACAAACGCACAGGGCGAGGACGTTGTTGCCGGAGTTCGTACTCCAATGCCTATTGCTCAGATGGCTGAGAAATTCCCAGAAGCTTTTGAGGAATTTAAGCAGGTTTGCTTGAACCTTGAAAACCACTATAGAGATATGCAGGATATGGAGTTTACTGTTGAACACGGAAAGCTCTATATGCTTCAGACAAGAAACGGTAAGAGAACTGCACAGGCAGCTCTTAAGATTGCGTGCGACCTCGTTGACGAGGGAATGAGAACAGAAGAAGAGGCTGTACTCATGATTGATCCTAGAAACCTTGATACACTTCTTCATCCGCAGTTTGATTCTAAGGAGCTTAAGGCTGCAACTCCTATCGGAAAGGGACTCGGCGCATCTCCTGGAGCAGCTTGTGGTAAGGTTGTATTCTCAGCTGAGGACGCTGAAGAGTGGAACGCAAGAGGCGAAAAGGTAGTTCTTGTTCGTCTTGAAACTTCTCCTGAGGACATCACAGGTATGAAGGCTTCACAGGGAATCCTTACAGTAAGAGGCGGTATGACATCTCACGCTGCAGTTGTTGCTCGTGGAATGGGTACTTGCTGTGTATCAGGATGTTCTGATATTAATATGGACGAAGCTAACAAGAAGTTTACACTTGCAGGAAAGACATTTACTGAGGGTGATTATATTTCAATCGACGGTTCAACAGGTAATATTTACGATGGAATTATTCCTACTGTTGACGCTACGATCGCAGGCGAGTTCGGAAGAATCATGGCTTGGGCTGACAAATACAGAGTATTAAAGGTAAGAACAAACGCTGATACTCCTGCTGATGCTAAGAAGGCTAGAGAGCTCGGCGCTGAGGGAATCGGACTTTGCCGTACAGAGCATATGTTCTTTGATCCTGAGAGAATCGCAGCATTCAGAGAGATGATCTGCTCAGATACAGTTGAGGAAAGAGAAGCTGCACTCGCTAAGATCGAGCCTATGCAGCAGAGCGACTTTGAGGCTCTTTATGAGGCTCTTGAGGGTAACCCTGTAACAATCAGATTCCTTGATCCGCCGCTTCACGAATTCGTTCCTACAGAAGAGGCTGACATCAAGGCACTCGCTGAAGCACAGGGCAAGAGCGTTGAAACAATCAAGGCTATTATTGCATCGCTTCACGAGTTCAACCCAATGATGGGACACCGTGGATGCCGTCTTGCAGTAACTTATCCTGAGATTGCTAAGATGCAGACAAGCGCTGTTATCAAGGCAGCTATCAACGTTAAGAAAGCTCATCCTGACTGGACTGTTGAACCTGAGATAATGATTCCGCTCGTTGGAGATATCAAAGAGCTTAAGAATGTAAAGAAGGTCGTTGTTGAAACTGCTGACGCTATTATTGCTGAGGCTGGAAGCGATCTTAAGTATGAGGTTGGTACAATGATCGAGATTCCTCGTGCTGCTCTTACAGCTGACGAGATCGCTGCAGAGGCTGACTTCTTCTGCTTCGGTACAAACGACCTTACTCAGATGACATTCGGCTTCTCAAGAGATGACGCAGGTAAGTTCCTTGACGCTTACTATGACGCTAAGATCTACGAGAACGATCCGTTTGCTAAGCTCGACCAGACAGGTGTCGGCAAGCTTATGGATATGGCTATCAAGCTTGGTAAGCCTGTAAATCCAAAGCTTCACATCGGTATCTGCGGAGAGCATGGCGGAGATCCTACATCTGTAGAGTTCTGCCACAAGATCGGTCTTGATTATGTATCATGCTCACCGTTCAGAGTGCCAATCGCTAGACTTGCTGCTGCACAGGCTGCTATATCTAACAAGTAATTGGCAGAAAGCTGATATGATATAATAACCCTAAAGGAAAATCAACTTATCGCTGATTTATCGTGCATACGCACGATTTGGCTCTCGCCGCCCTTTAAGAACATTGAATCATTAATTTGCGGCTGTCGCCGCATGTCGGCTTTGCCTACTATTGCGATAAATCGCAATCAAATTATGATATAACAAATATGAATTACTCCCCATGTCAAAAGGCATGGGGAGTTTTTGCTGTTTCATAAAAAATTGTTTGGAGCTTAAATAATCTTTCAGCAACAGGGTGTTGCTTGATTCTTCACAATAGCCATAGTATAATATCTATGAGGTGATTTATATGAAAACGAAAGATGTAATACTTAAACTTAGAACCGAAAGCGGATTATCTCAAGATGAACTTGCAAATAAGGTTTATGTTACCAGACAAGCCGTATCACGTTGGGAAACCGGAGAAACTGTGCCAAACACAGAAACACTAAAGCTGCTATCAAGACTATTTGATGTTTCAATCAATACAATTTTAGGTTCTCCCCGTAAATTGATTTGTCAGTGCTGCGGTATGCCGCTTGATGATTCTTCTATCAGCAAGGAACCCGATGAATCATTTAACGAAGAATACTGTAAATGGTGTTATACTGATGGAAAATTTGTTTATACGAATCTTGAAGAATTAACTGATTTTCTTGTCGGACATATGTCAAATGAAAACTGGTCTGCGGAACAAGCACGATCCTTTTTTGAAGATCAATTGCCAAAGCTAAATCATTGGAAAAAGTCAGAAGCATGACTTTAAACCGAAGCTTTGTTGCTCGGATCAAATCGTGGTTTGATTCAAAAATGATATTATGTAGTTTGACTAACTGAGGAGTTTAGGAGTTTAAATAAATTTTACTTTTAATTGTAATTCCACAGAATGAAGAAAATATACGAATCGTTATCGAAATACAAAATACTGTGCATAGGAAAACTTTAATAGCGGCATTGATATTTTATTTTCAAATTTAGAAAATTTAAATTAAAAATCATATCACAAATCTAATTCTCAATCTCCAAATCAAATTAAAAAACATGGAATATTCTTTTATTCATTGCAGATAATAGATTTACAAATGATAAAAACTGCAAAGAGAAAAGGAGAAATAGATATGAAAGCAACGGGAATAGTAAGACGTATTGACGATCTTGGAAGAGTGGTAATCCCTAAAGAAATAAGGAGAACCTTAAGAATAAGAGAGGGAGATCCGCTTGAAATATTTACAAACAGCGAGGGTGAAGTGATTTTCAAAAAATATTCGTCTATTGGTGAGATCAACGAAGCGGCAAGCTCGGCAGCAGAGGCTATTTATAAGCTTGGCGGTGCACCTGTCGTCGTTTTTGACAGAGATCATGTTGTTGCAGTTGCGGGAACTTCCCAGAAGGAGTACAGCGAAAGAAGAGTTTCTGCGGCACTTGAAGATCTGATTGAAAGCAGAAGCACATACGTTAAAAACGGTGATAAGCTCATGCCAATTGAGGGAGTATCAAAATCAGCACTCGCAATAACGCCGATTATTTCCTCAGGAGATGTAACAGGAGCGGTTGCGTTTGTCGAGGGTGAGAATGAGCAGCCTGCAAGCGATAAGCATCTTATGCTAACAAAAGCAGCAGCAATGTTTTTAGGAAAGCAGATAGAGAGCTGAATGCCATGAGCATTTAATGTTTTGTGGTTTGTAGGATATTATGACAAATATAACTAAATTAAGCGGGGGATACAATCTCCCGTGAAAACGTTGAATAACAGGGCTGGTGCCAATTGTTGAAGAATTAAAAATCCCGAATTTGCGATAAATAACGCATTTTCGGGATTTATTTTGGTATATTAAGATGTGAAAATGAAGCTCTGTTTAAATGCAGGGGAAAAAAAGCTTAGCACAAGAAAACATCCGAGTATAATAGTAGTGTGTTTGACAATGTATTATGTAGAAAACGAGGAGGCTTTTCGATAATGAAAAAAGATAAAAACGAAAAAATACATAGCACGCTCGATATGCAGATTTTAGTATCGTATCGTTCTTGCGTCAAGGTTCAGAGGGAAGGTATTTTTTGAAGAAAACACTTAGAGATATGGGAAATATTAAGTTAAGTATGTCAGTGGAAGTGAGTGGAGATAATAGAAGGAGAAGTATACTCGGATTATTTACATATAGCTGTCAAACATTCAATACCCCCGGATACAGGGGGGGTAAGCCTGTAAAATCCTCTTCAATGGGTAGTTGGGCGTGACGACAACGCTCCCCGTTGGACAAACACACTCACTAGACAGATATCTGTCTTGCTCAGCTTTTTCCCGAGGAAACCCCTTTTCATAGAAAAATGGCTCATACCGCTGTCTTTCTCTCAAAGTGTAGTTGCATCAGCGCATTTCCGCCTACACGATAATATTTTAAAAGCGTGCTTTTTTGACAGGCTGACTACCCGTATAACGGGTGGTTTTAGTTAAAATAAAAGCAATGCAAAACCCATAATGGGAAAAAATGCTTGCAAATTATAGCTTAGTGTGGTAAAATGTATATTTAGTATGGGGTTAGTATACCCTCTTAACTAAAATATGAAAGGTGAAAGTATTATGGATCTTGAAATGATAAAATATCTCGCCGAGCTTGGCAAGCTTAAATTCTCTGAAGAAGAGCTGAAAAAGGCAAGCGAAGATATGACGAGCATTATCGAGCTTATGGATAAGGTAAAGGAAATAGACGTGGCTTACGATCCTTATTTGGATAATAAGAATGTATTTTTAAACGATTTGCGTGAGGATAAAAACGTTAAAAGTCTTGAAACGGAAAAGCTTCTTAAAAACGCAAAGAATCAGCAAAACTGCTTTGTCGTTCCTAAGGTAGTAGAATAAGGAGGCGTTTTTATGGAGATGAAAAATATGACAATAGCAGAGCTTCGTAAGGCGCTTGATACAAAGAAGATTTCTGCAAGAGAAGTAACTGAATATTATTTGGATAGGATCAAAAAGTACGATTCTGAGCTTGAGTGCTATAGAACTGTAACAGAGGAAAAGGCTCTTTCACAGGCGGACGCTGCACAAAAGCGAATTGACGAGGGAAATTCGAGCGCATTAACAGGAATACCGATTGCCGTCAAGGATAATATCTGTACAGAAGGAGTATTAACAACCTGTTCTTCTAAAATACTTGAAAACTTCGTTCCGCCATATAACGCAACAGTTATGGAGAAGCTTGACAGTGAGAACATAGTAATGCTTGGTAAGGTTTCTTTAGATGAATTTGCAATGGGCGGTTCAACTCAAACCTCTGCCTTTAAAAAGACGAAGAATCCGTATGACAAGACTCGTGTTCCGGGAGGATCTTCGGGCGGTTCAGCATCTGCTGTAGGCGCCGATTTATGTGCGGCGGCGCTCGGTTCTGATACCGGAGGATCAATAAGACAGCCTGCAAGCTTTTGTGGAGTGACAGGACTTAAGCCGACTTATTCAAGGGTTTCACGCTACGGACTCGTTGCTTTTGCGTCAAGCCTCGATCAGATAGGTCCTGTTGCAAGGGATAGCCGTGACTGTGCAATGATTTTAAATTCAATTTGCGGATTTGATATTCATGACGGTACAAGCTCAAGAAATGACGTACCTGATTTTACAGCCAAAATAGGGCAGGATATAAAGGGACTTAAAATTGCGATTCCAAAGGAATTTTATGCCGATGGAATTGATGAGGACGTAAAGGCAAGCGTTTTGGCTGCTGCTGAAAAGTATAAGCAAATGGGAGCTGAGCTTGTAGAATGCTCAATGCCGTCGCTTAAGTTTGCTATCCCGGCATATTATCTCATTTCATCTGCCGAGGCCTGCTCGAACCTTTCGAGATACGACGGAATCAAATACGGACACCGTTCAAAGGTTGGTGCAAGCTATGAGGAACTTATAAAGAATTCGAGAAGCGAGGGATTCGGAGATGAGGTAAAGAGAAGAATTTTACTTGGAAACTATGCTCTTTCAAGCGGATATTACGACGCTTATTACGGAAAAGCAATGGCGCTGAAACAGCTCATCAGAAAAGAGTATAACGACATATTCGATAAGTGCGATGTTGTTCTTACCCCGACTGCACCTACAACTGCTTACCGAGCAGATGAAAACGTAAGCGATCCTGTAAAGATGTATCAGGCTGATATATGTACTGTAACGGTAAATATTGCAGGACTCCCTGCCGTATCGACTCCATGCGGATATGACGCAGAGGGACTTCCGATAGGAATGTCAATAATCGGAAAGCCGTTTGACGAGCAGACTGTTATTCAGACTGCAAGCGCTTATGAAACAAGCTTTGAGAGAATTTTGCCAAAGCTATAACTTTAGTCGGAAAGGTTTGATACAATATGAAAAATTCTAAATATATAACCGTCATAGGACTTGAGATACACGCAGAGCTTTTGACAAACTCAAAGGTTTTCTGTACTTGTAACGCAGAGTTCGGCGGAGATCAAAATACAAGATGCTGTCCTGTATGCTCGGGAATGCCGGGAACGCTTCCCGTTATCAACCAAACTGCTATTGAATATGCGGTAAAAGCAGGATATGCGCTTAATTGTGAAATAAATAAGTTCTCTGTTTTTGACAGAAAAAATTACTTTTACCCCGACCTTCCTAAGGCCTGTCTCTTATACACATCTCCGAGCCCAC
>USCU01000059.1 GCA_900553335.1 uncultured Ruminococcus sp.
ATACAAGTCTTAGAGAGCTTGAAAAGCTTTCAGACGAAATGATGTATGAAAATAAATTTGCAAAGCCTAACAGACATACACGGCAAACATAATAGTATTTTATATAGGAGTGGTAGTTATCTGCCGCTCTTTTTGACTGTATTTTAGTAATTTCGATTTTTCTCTTTACAAAGTTTTTTATTTGTGATATTATGGTGTGGAAAATAAAAGCTTTTCAATAAGGGGTACAGCCCCGTCATTCAACGTTTTCAGTGGTAAGATTCTATCCCATCACTGAAAAATTAAGTGGAACCCGCCTATAGAGGAGGGGGACATATTAATTTAGTTATATTGGAGTGGTTGTTATGAAGAAATTACTTGCAGTATTATCGGCACTTTCGATAATGTTATCGCTTTGTGCTTGTTCTGCAGATTCGGTTGAGGATAATGATAAAAAACAGTCATCTTCATTAGCTCAGAATTCTGAAGAAGATGTTTCAGCGAGCGAGCATGATTCTGATCAAGAAAATTTATCTGAATCTTCTGCACAGACAGTTGAATCGGAAAACTCGAAAGATACTACATTAAAAGCATCTAAAAAGAGTTCTTCAAAGGCTGATAATAAAAATGCAAACGGCGCTGCGGTTACAACTGTTTCGGCAAATAATAAACAGGGTGATGCCTACAGCTATTACGTAACGGAATATGAAACTGTTTATGTAAAGAAAACTGTTAAAGGTACAAGGGATTCCTCGACCAGAAAAGGTTCAACGGCAAGCAAGGAGGCCGGAAAACCTTCAGTGGTGACATCTATCAAGTCGTCAAGCCGAGTAAATGCGGGTACGTCAAAGAGTGCGTCTAAAGCAAGAATAACAGTATCTCAGAATAAAATAGATATTTCCTCTGTGCTTTCAAATCCTAACCTTTCACAAAGCGTAAAGAAAAACCTTGAAAAGACAAATCCGTATGTTAGTGACTATGGAATGCTCGTTCCAAGCTACAGTTCCGTCACAGTTACGGAGGGATCAACCGTACTTGATGTTTTAGAGCTTGTCTTATCGTCAGAACGCAAAGGCTCAAATGATTTTGCTGCAAATCCTGGTGCTGTGGTAATAGTTAA
This sequence comes from uncultured Ruminococcus sp., assembly GCA_900553335.1. Taxonomy (GTDB): domain Bacteria; phylum Bacillota; class Clostridia; order Oscillospirales; family Ruminococcaceae; genus UMGS1601. The sequence goes on from USCU01000059.1 coordinate 1,100, forward strand.
AAACTCGGGTTTTGGAAGATATGTATCCTCAATATGCGGGCTTGCAGAAATGGATTGCGGAAGCATGAGCGGCTGGATGTATAAGGTGAACGGAAAAATGTCCTCCGTTTCTGCTGATAAATATGTCCTTAAATCGGGTGATAAAATAGAATGGGTTTATGCAACCTGATATAATGCTGAAATAATATTAGATTGTGGCTTTTGTATAAAAAGCCACTTTTTTGTGCATAAAAACTATTGATTTTTTACAGGGAATATGCTATATTGAAATTGCACATATTATCGAGTGTTATATAATGTAACAGCTATTAGGAGGATTAACAATGAAACTTGGAAAAAGATTGTTGTCAGGCGTGTTGAGCTTTGCTGTTGCGGTGTCTGCGTGCCTGACAAGCGGAGTGTTTGCAGCAAGCGCTGCTGCACCGGAAGGTAATTACAACGAAAAAAGCATTTTGCAGGTTTCCGGCGATGCACTTGTATCGACAAGCAGCAGTCATTATGATGAGAATGGCAGTTATAATGGCTATATTCAAACGGATTATGCAGATAAAAATGCCGAAACGATTGAGAGTAATTATCTTAAGCTTACCTATAAGGTAAAGGGTACTGTAACAGACAGTACGCAGGTTTTTGATTTTCAGCCGTTTAACACATCTTGGGGCGGTTGGGACGACAACATCGTTACTATCGGAGATTCTGATTATGACGCTTCAACAGGCATATATACAGCATACATACCTACACAAAAGGTAATTCAGTCGCTTTCAAGCGGAACATTGAACGGGATCAACATTATGTTTATGAGTGACTCTCTGGAAGTAACTCTTGTTGACTATAGAATTCTTTCTGTAAAGGAGCTTTCCAATGAGGACGAGTATCAGCTTGAGCAGCAAAAGTTCATTTTAAATATAACTGGTGAAGATCTCGTTGCAGCAGGCTATAGTGAAGCGGATTTACAGAAGCTTATTGATTCAAACAGCGGAAATGTGGTATTTTATGTACACATGTCAAAAGCTAATAAGTATTCGTGGCTTCAGTCGAGATCGGGATCTGTTAATAACTTTAACGGAAATCCGTCAGACTTCATAGAGAGCGCTGCCGGCGCAACGGGAGCTTCAAACAAATATTTGACAGCTCATGATTGTACAAAGCAAAGCGGAAGCAATTACCCTATTCAGATAAATAAAGCCGGAGATCCTATAGGATCGGTTGGAACAGGAAACTATGCGTTTCCGTCTAACGCTATTACATCTTCAAAAATCAAGAATGCTGCAAACTACAGCTTATCAGTAGCTATCAAAACAAAGGACACGGAGGCTGAAGTTTTAGGAATTGTATTTTCTGACGGAACATCATTTGCTGTAAATGCAGACGGTACTCTGAAAAAAGGTTTTACAGCTCCGAAATGCGAGTCTAAGACATATGAAAATCCGGATGCTGATCCTGACGTTGACGGAGAAGTTTGGGAGCAGTCGGTTATAAAGAGAAAAGCAAACTTAAAGCTTTCCCTTGATTACATCGCTAAGATGGATTCGTCAAAGTATACTGCAGACTCGTGGAAAGCTTTGCAGAACGCATTAACTACCGCAAAGGCTGAATATGATAAGTCCTCTGCTACAGCGGACAGCTTGAAAAAAGCAAGAGATACGCTTGAAAATGTAAAGGCAAAGCTTATTTTTGCAGATGAGGGCGATGGCGGTGCAAACGCTATGCCGTTCAGAGAGTTAAACGCTTCTGAAACGATTAAGGAGATGGGTATAGGAACAAACCTCGGCAACACGATGGACGGACATTCGAGCTTTACTCCTTCTGAAACTTCGTGGCAGTCTGCGATCACGACAAAAGAATATATTACTGCTCTTCATGATGCAGGGTACAATACGCTCAGAATCCCTGTGACCTGGGGAAATATGATAGACGATGAAAACGGATATGCAATTAACGAAAATTGGATGAACCGAGTTCAGGAGATCGTTGATTACTGTATTGAGCAGGATATGTACGCTATCATCAACATTCACCATGACGGCGCAGAGCAGTCGGGCTGGCTCAGAGTCGGAGCTGACGATATTGACGCTGTTATGGAGAAGTTTGAATGTGTTTGGCGCAATATTGCAGAGAGATTTAAGGATTATGATGAGCATTTGATTTTCGAGTCGATGAATGAAATTACCTGCGGTAAGACTGAAAGCACAAAGAATGCATCTCAGGCTGTAAATTATGATACACCGATTATCGTAAACTTTAACCAGCTCTTTGTAAATACTGTTCGTTCAACAGGATCAAACAACACAAAGAGATGGCTTGCAGCAGTATCTCACTATGCAAACAACGGTTCAAGCAGTGCGTTTAAGCTGCCTGAGGATTCTTATAATACAAGCAACAGAATCATGTTTGCATTACATATCTATTCCGATGTAAACGGAGTTTTAGACAGGCTTAAAACAACATACAATAAGTTTGGAAATAAGGATATCCCAATTTATCTCGGAGAGTACGGAAGAACTCTTTCAAAAGACACATCATCAGAGTCGGGATACAACGATCCGTTCAGAGCAAACTATTCGGAGATCACAAACAGAGCTTGTCAGGTTTACGGAATCTGTCCCGTAGTTTGGGATCAGGGATTCGGAACAAAGGGTGAATATGAAACAGGACTTTATTCATACTGGAACCGTACTGAGTTAAGACCAATCTTTAAGACCATAACAGACGGTATGGCAAGAGGAACATTCTTAACTCCTAGCTCTAAAAACTTAAAGGGAGATTTCAGTGATATTACATACAATACTTCTTATGGAGTGAAAGTAACTGAAATGACTGATATAACTCCATCTGCCGAATCTGTAAATATGACGGTTGGAGATATTGAAACTCTTACTGCTACAGCTTTGCCGTCAAATACAAACGACGTAATAGTTTGGACAACTGATAACGATGATGTTGTTACAGTATTCGGCGGAAAGATAAGGGCAAGGGGAATCGGAAAGACAACCGTTCATGCCAAGTCGTTAAGCGGTTCTGTTGATAAAGAAATAACGGTAACAGTCGGAGCAAAGGATACCGGCTCAAAAGCAGTAATTACAACAGATCTCGAAGAGTATGTTGTAGTTAAAGACTTGGGAACAAATATAATTGCGTCAACCGATAACGGCGAAAAGCTTACTTTTAGAACCACAAATCCTGAGATTGCAACAGTAAACAGTCAGGGAAGAATTTACGGATCAGGAATCGGAGAGGCATATGTTGTAATAACATCGGAAAGCGGTGTTACAAAAACAGTTAAAGCAGTTGTTAAGGATGCTCTTGCTACAAGTGACATTACACTCGGCCTTAAGGTTTTGTATAATGACAATACTCATCAATACTGGTCGGCTGAAACAGGAGATATAATTACAGTGTCTGAGGACGGAACATATACTTTGAAATTTGATGCAGATAAAAATCTTTCAAAGGCAGCTAAAGACGCAGGAATAACCGATATATCAAATCTTACAGCTATTTATATTCAGGATCAGACAGTTGCGCTTGGAAATGCAAAGGTATCTCCGCTTGAGTCGTGTAATATTACATATTTAAGCGTAAAGGCAGACGGTAAGGAACTTACTTTGAATTCCTTGGCAGGACCGAAATCGGCACTTAAGGACAGCGGAATTTTCGATACAAACGATCCTATTAACTCATGGGAAGGATCTGCTGTAGATGAAATAACTGTGTCCGATCATGTGGCGAACTTTAAATCCGGAAAGCCTAAGACATTTGAAGTAACATTTAAGCTTTCTGATATGAAGTTTAAGACAGCAGCTGCAACGAGAAAGAGTGAAGCAATTCAGATCAAGGCTTCTTCAGATACCGAAATAAATACTTGTCCTGGAATAAACGGAACCGAAGTTGAGCTTTCGGTAAGACTTGCTCCGAGAGCCACAGACAGCGTAACATCATTTATTTCAAGCGATGAGTCAGTTGTGATTACAGATCTTACTCCTTTTGTACCTGAAGCTGACGCAAGCGGATATATTACAGCTAAGGTTTATGTTGTCGGAGAGGGTACGGCTACCGTAACCGCGATGACAGAAAACGGACTGTCGGTAGATTTCACTATTAATTCTGCACATGATTATCATGCAGTCGGAACTGAAGGAAACGATACCGTATATGAATGCTCTATCTGCGGACATAAGCACGTTGGGCTTATCTTGCGTGGTGATGTAAACGGTGACGGAAAGGTTACAACAGTAGACGTTGGACTTGCAAACTCGCACGCTAAGAATGTTAAGTCACTTACAGGCGATCGCTTCTTACGCGGCGATGTAAACGGTGACGGAAAAATCACAACTTTAGATGTTGGTATGATTAACAGTCATGCAAAAGGCGTAAAAAAGCTTTGGTAAATAAAAAAACTTTACGGGAGCGGGGTAAAATCCGCTTCCGTTTTTTTCGTTTTTATTATGTAATACTTGAAAAATTGTATACAGTATGGTACAATAAAAAAGTATGAGGTAAAAACAGAAAAGAAGAGAGGACGATAATAATGATAAGAGAAGATCTGAGAAACATCGCTATTATTGCACACGTCGATCACGGAAAAACAACGCTCGTTGACGAAATGCTTAAGCAAAGCGGAGCTTTCAGAGAAAATCAGGTAGTGAATGAGCGTGTAATGGACTCTAACGACATAGAGCGAGAGAGAGGAATAACAATTCTTGCAAAGAACACTTCTGTTGTTTACAATGATATCAAGATAAATATAATAGACACACCGGGACACGCTGATTTCGGAGGAGAGGTTGAGCGTGTTTTAAAAATGGTTGACGGGGTAATTTTGCTTGTTGACGCTGCAGAAGGACCTATGCCTCAAACAAGATTTGTTTTGCAAAAAGCACTTGAACTCGGACACCGTATAATAGTAGTTGTTAATAAGATAGACAGACCTGATTCAAGACTTAACGAGGTTGGAGATGAGGTTTTAGAGCTTTTGATGGATCTTGACGCAAGCGATGATCAGCTTGACAGCCCGATACTTTACTGTTCGGGAAGAGATGGAACAGCTTCTGAAAGTCCTAACATTCCGGGCGAGAATCTGACTCCTCTTTTTAATACGATTTTAAGCTATATACCTGCTCCTGAAGTTGAAGAAGAGGGAGAAATGCAGATGCTGGTTTCTTCAATTGATTACAACGATTATGTAGGAAGAATTGCAATCGGAAGAATTGAGAGAGGAGAAGTAAAAGTAAATCAAGACGTATCGGTCGGTGATTATCACAACTCAAAAAAAGAGTATCGTGGAAAGATAGTTACCGTTTATCAAATAGAAGGACTTAACCGTGTTCCTTGCGGAAGTGCAAAGGCAGGAGATATTGTCTGTATAAGCGGAATTGAAAATATTACAATAGGTGATACTATTTGCAGCTTCGGACATTTTGAGGCTGTTCCTTTTGTAAAGATTTCCGAGCCGACGGTTGAGATGACCTTTTCCGTAAATGACAGTCCGTTTGCCGGAAGGGAGGGAAAATTTGTAACCTCCCGTCAGCTTAGGGACAGGCTTTTTAAAGAGCTTTTAAAAGATGTTTCTCTTAGAGTAAATGAAACCGATTCAACAGACAGCTTTAAGGTTGCAGGAAGAGGAGAAATGCACCTTTCAATTCTCATTGAGAATATGAGGCGAGAGGGCTATGAGCTTTCGGTATCAACACCTAGAGTTTTATATAAAGAAATAGGCGGAAAGCTATGCGAGCCTATGGAGAGAGTAGTTATTGATGTTCCTGAAAATTCCGTAGGATCGGTTATGGAAAAGCTAGGTTCAAGAAAAGGAGAACTGACTACTATGTCGCCTGTCGGAAGCCGTATGAGGCTTGAATTTATCATTCCTGCAAGAGGTTTATTCGGATATAAGAGTGAATTTTTAACCGATACTAAGGGCGAGGGTATAATGAGTTCTGTTTTTGAAAAATACGACTTATATAAGGGCGATATTTTAAAGCGAAACACCGGCTCATTGGTTGCTTTTGAAACAGGTGAAGCTGTAACCTACGGACTTTTTAATGCACAGGAGCGTGGGGAGCTGTTTATAACTCCGGGAACTGCTGTTTACGAGGGAATGATAGTCGGAGC
>USCU01000060.1 GCA_900553335.1 uncultured Ruminococcus sp.
GCATTGTATATATCCTTTATTTTATCATCAATCATATTGATATGCAACAGAAACAAACCCTAAATGACAAAGAAAAACGCAGGAGGGAAATCCGCTCCTGCGCTTTCTGATTATTAACCGGTATATCGAAAAATTGAGGATTATCAGGTTATTTGTAATCAATTAAAGATTTGTGTATCCCATAAGGCTTTCGTCAACCTCTTTTGCCGCATCTCTTCCCTCTCTGATGGCACGAACTACCAAGGACTGTCCGATATGCATATCACCGCATACGAAAACTCCGTCAACATTTGTTTTATGCGTTCCCTCAGCTGAAGCTACGTTAGTTCTCGCATCTGTTGATACTCCGAAAGCCTTTGTAATATAGCTTTGTGCGCCTGTAAAGCCTGCGGCGATCAGAACCAAATCGGTTTCAATCTCGTACTCCGAACCGTCAATCTCTTTCATCGCCAAACGTCCTGTCTTTTTATCCTTTTCAGCCTTAAGCTTAACAAGCTTTGCTCCCTTTACTCTTCCCTTTTTGTCCTTGATAAATTCCTTGACAGTCGTCTGATAAGTTCTGGGATCTGTTCCAAAAAGCTCAATGGCTTCCTCCTGACCGTAGTCCGTCTTGCAGACTCTCGGCCACTCAGGCCAAGGATTGTTCTCAGCTCTTGTATCCGGGAGCTTTGGCATCATCTCAAGCTGCAAAACGCTTTTTGCACCATGTCGAATACTTGTTCCGACACAATCATTTCCCGTATCTCCTCCGCCGATGATCAAAACCCTTTTGCCTTTAGCGCTTACATAAGTTCCGTCCTTTAGATCGTTATCCAAAAGCGCTTTGGTGGTAGACGTTAAAAAGTCAACTGCAAAATAAATTCCATCGGCATCTCTTCCCGAAACCTTTATATCACGGGGATTTGATGCGCCGCAAGCCAAAATTATTCTGTCGTACTCTTTCAGCAAGTCCGCTGCCTTTATATTTTTGCCCACGTCAGCACCCGTTTTGAATTCTATGCCTTCTTCTTTCATAATATCAATCTTGCGGTCAATTATATGTTTTTCCAGCTTCATATTAGGGATTCCATACATCAGAAGTCCGCCCACTCTGTCAGAACGCTCATAAACCGTTACACTGTGACCTCTCTGGTTCAACTGATCCGCAGCCGCAAGTCCCGCAGGACCTGAACCTATAACCGCAATCTTTTTCCCTGTTCTTACCTTAGGGATTTTAGCTGATGCATATCCCATATCATATGCGTTTTCAATTATTGCATATTCATTTGCTTTAACAGTAACCGCATCTCCATCCACTCCGCAGGTACAAGCCTTTTCGCAAAGTGCCGGACAAACCCTTGAAGTGAATTCAGGAAAATTGTTTGTTATTTTAAGTCTGTTGTACGCCTGCTCCCAAGCTCCCTTAAATATCAAATCATTCCACTCGGGAATAAGATTGTTAAGCGGACAGCCCGACATCGCACCGCCTATGATCAAGCCCGACTGACAGAACGGTACTCCGCATTCCATACATCTTGCACCCTGTTTTTCCTGTTCCTGTTTTGTAAGAGGAGTGTGAAACTCATCAAAATTTTTAATACGTTCTAAAACCGAGTATGCTTGTGCATCCTCACGTTCATAATCAATAAATCCTGTTGGCTTTCCCATTTCAGTCCCCTCCTTACTTATTATTTATAATCTGATAAAACGCTTCGATCTGAGCCTGATCGCTTGAAAGGCCCTTTTCTTCCATAGAAACGATAGCTGTCATCATTCTCTTATAATCATGAGGAATTATCTTCTTAAACTTAGGCAGATATTCTTCAAAGCTCTCAAGTATCGCTTTTCCCTTTTCAGATCCTGTAGCCGAAACGTGTTCTTCTATAAGCTCACGAAGCTCAATGATGTCATATTTTTCAGTTACCTCCGAGAAAAGCACCATTTCCTTGTTGAGCTTTGTATACAAATCTCTGTCCTCGTCCAAGACATAAGCTACACCGCCTGACATTCCGGCGGCAAAGTTTTTGCCGGTTTTACCTATCACAACAACTCTTCCGCCTGTCATGTATTCACAGCCGTGATCGCCGACTCCCTCGACAACTGCTATTGCTCCCGAATTTCTTACGCAGAATCTCTCTCCGGCAACTCCGTTAATAAACGCTTTTCCGCTTGTTGCACCGTAAAGAGCAACGTTTCCGATAATGATATTATCCTCAGCTTTAAATGTAGATTCCTTTGGAGGATATACAGAAAGCTTACCTCCTGACAATCCTTTTCCAAAATAATCGTTTGAATCTCCGATAAGTTCAAGCGTCAGTCCCTTGGGAATAAACGCTCCGAAGCTCTGTCCGCCTGATCCTTTACATATTACTCTGAACGTATCATCCTCAAGCGTATCCTGATATTTCTTTGTAATCTCAGAACCAAAACTTGTGCCGAATGTTCTGTCTGTATTTTTAACGTTTACCTTTACTGTTTTCTTTTCACCCTTTTTAAAAGCCGATTCAAATTCCTTAAGCAAAACCTTTTCGTCAAGCGTTTCAGAGAGCTTAAAGTCATAAAGTGACTTTTTGCCGTATTCAATTTTCTTAGAAGCAAAATCTGAATTTAAAATATTTGAAAGATCAACCTCTGCCGCCGTGCCGGAAAGTCCCTCTCTTGGCTTTAGAAGATCAATTCTTCCGACAAGCTCGTCAACTGTTTTAACTCCTAGTTTTGCCATATATTCACGAAGCTCCTCGGCAACAAACATCATAAAGTTCACTACATATTCAGGTTTACCCATAAATCTCTTACGGAGCTCAGGATTTTGAGTTGCTACTCCGAACGGACAGGTGTCTAAGTTGCACACCCTCATCATTGCACAGCCGAGAGTTACAAGCGGAGCCGTCGCAAAGCCGAACTCCTCTGCACCGAGTATCGCCGCAACGGCAACATCTCGTCCGTTCATAAGCTTTCCGTCCGTTTCGACAACAACCTTATTTCTAAGTCCGTTTTGAATAAGCGTCTGATGAGCTTCGGCAAGCCCAAGCTCCCAAGGAAGTCCTGCGTTATAAATTGAGTTTCTCGGAGCAGCGCCAGTTCCGCCGTCATATCCGGAGATAAGGATACATCCTGCTCCTGCTTTTGCAACACCTGCGGCAACTGTACCTACTCCGCACTCGGATACAAGCTTAACGGAAATTCTCGCATTCTTGTTTGCGTTTTTAAGATCGTATATAAGCTGTGCCAAATCCTCAATAGAATAAATATCATGATGAGGCGGCGGAGATATAAGCGATACTCCGGGTGTTGAGTGTCTAGTCTTTGCGATCCAAGGATATACCTTTTTGCCCGGAAGATGTCCTCCCTCTCCGGGCTTTGCGCCCTGTGCCATCTTAATTTGTATCTCATCAGCGGAGATGAGGTATCTCGATGTAACACCGAATCTTCCCGAAGCTACCTGCTTTATTGCTGAGCATTTATCAATTTCCTGTCCCTTTGTCAAAAGTCTTTCAATACTTTCTCCGCCTTCGCCAGAATTAGACTTTCCATGGAGTCTGTTCATTGCTATTGCAAGAGTTTCGTGAGCCTCTTCGGAAATAGAACCGTATGACATAGCGCCCGTCTTAAATCTTCTGACGATAGACTCTGTACTTTCAACTTCATTTATATCTATCGGATTTTCAGCATAATTAAAATCCATAAGCCCTCTGATATTAACGGGATCAAGCTCCTCAGAAATCATGTTTGAATACTTTTTATAGGTTTCGTAATTGCCTGTTCTTGAAGCCTGCTGAAGAAGATAAATTGCCTGCGGATTATAAAGATGCTCTTCCTTTCCGCTTCTTACCTTGTGGCTTCCACGAGATTCTATTTCAGGGTTTGTACCGAGTCCGAGCGGATCAAAAGCGCCGGTATGAAGCTTATCAACACTATCCTCAATGTCCTTTATTGTTATTCCGCCTATCCTGCTGACAGTACCTGTGAAATACTTATCTATTACACCCTCACTTATGCCGATCGCTTCAAAAATCTGGGAGCCTTGATACGACTGAATAGTTGATATTCCCATTTTTGACGCTATCTTTACGATTCCGTGCAAAACTGCCGAATTGTAATCGTCAACAGCCGCATAATAATCCTTATCCAAAAGGTCATCGTTTATAAGCTCGTGGATAGTTTCCTGTGCAAGATACGGATTTATTGCGCTTGCACCGTATCCCAAAAGCGTTGCGAAATGATGCACTTCTCTCGGTTCGCCGCTTTCAAGTATCATCGCTAAAGAGGTTCTTCTCTTAGTCACAACAAGATGCTGATGCAATGCCGACACCGCCAGAAGAGATGGGATAGCAAGATGGTTTTCGTCAACTCCTCTGTCCGACAAAATAAGAATATTTGCACCTTCGTTATATGCCTTATCAGCTTCAATAAACAATCTGTTTACAGCCTTTGAAAGCCTCGTATTCTTATAGTAGAGAATTGGTATAACTGCAACCTTAAAGCCTGGTATGTGCATACTTTTGATCTTAAGTATATCTGTCGAGGTAAGTATTGGGTTATGTATTTTCATAACCTTACAGTTCTCAGGCTTTTCCTCTAATATATTTCCGTCCTCGCCTATGTAAATAGTAGTAGAGGTAACGATCTCCTCTCTTATAGCGTCTATAGGAGGATTTGTGACCTGTGCAAAAAGTTGTTTAAAGTAATTAAACAGAGGCTGAGGCTCTTTAGACAAAACAGCAAGCGGACTGTCAGTTCCCATAGCAGAAATAGATTCACTTCCGTTTTTCGCCATCGGCAAAATAGACGTCATAATTTCTTCGTATGTATAACCGAACGCTTTCTGAAGGCGCTGTCTGTCATCGTAAGAATGTTCCTCTACCTTTGCGTTAGGGATTTTCAGGTCCTTTAGATTTACGAGATTGCTGTCCAGCCACTCGCCGTACGGCTGCTTTGAAGCGTATCTCTCCTTAAGCTCATCATCGTCGATAAGGCGTCCCTCAACTGTATCTACCAAAAGCATTTTTCCCGGACGAAGTCTTTCCTTTGAAACTATTTTTTCAGGACTTATCGGCAATGCTCCTACCTCTGATGACAGGATAAGGCATCCGTCGTCCGTGATATAATATCTTGACGGGCGAAGTCCGTTTCTGTCAAGCACAGCTCCCATAATATCTCCGTCAGAAAACAAAATTGAAGCAGGGCCGTCCCAAGGCTCCATCATAGTAGCATAGTATTGATAAAAATCCTTTTTCTTCTGCGACATTGTTGCGTTGTTGTCCCAAGGCTCAGGAATCGTTATCATAACCGCCAAAGGAAGCTCCATTCCGCTCATGACCAAAAATTCAAGAGTGTTATCAAGCATAGCGGAGTCAGAACCCTCGGTATTTACAACAGGAATGACCTTGTCGATATCGCCTTTTAAATGCTCAGATTTCATAGTTTCTTCACGGGCGAGCATCTTGTCAGCATTTCCTCTTATTGTATTTATCTCTCCATTGTGAACCATCATTCGGTTAGGATGAGCACGCTGCCAGCTTGGGTTTGTATTAGTAGAAAACCTTGAATGAACCATAGCAATTGCGGATTCATAATCCTCGTCCTGCAAATCCAAAAAGAAGTTTCTCAAATCTCCTACCAAAAACATTCCTTTATATACAATAGTTCTGCTTGAAAGCGAAACTACATAAGTGTCCTCGTTTGACTGTTCAAAAACACGTCTTGCAACGTAAAGCTTTCTATCAAAATCAAGACCTTTCTTTACATCTCTTGGCTTCTTGATAAAGCACTGCATGATAAACGGCATACATTCTGCAGCTCTTTGTCCCAATACCCCAGGACGGGACGGAACATTTCTCCAGCCTAAAACCTCAAGTCCTTCTTTTGATGCTATGATCTCAAACATTTTCTTAGCCTGGTTTCTTGCAAGCTCGTTTTGCGGAAAGAAAAACATTCCTACAGCATAATCTCTTTCGCTCGAAAGATTAATCCCCAAATCCTTCTTTGCAGCTTTTTTGAAAAACTTGTGAGAAATCTGCAACAAAATACCTACTCCGTCACCCGTTTTTCCCTCGGCGTCCTTTCCTGCTCTATGTTCGAGCGTTTCAACGATTGTCAAAGCATTGGCAACAGTATCATGGCTCTTTATACCCTTAATGTTGACAACCGCTCCGATACCGCAGTTATCATGCTCAAACCTTGGAGAATAAAGACCTTTTGTTACATTATTCTCTGCATTTCCCATCACAATCACCCTTTCCACTGAAAGAATATAATTCTTCAGCTATTTATAAATTATTTCAACGGGCATTCCCCATACATTCAATAAGGGGCAACGCCCCGTCATTCAACAAACGACCGAACGTTAGCCCCTTAGAGGCGGGGAAGACATAGCCGTTGTTATATAACGAGTATTTATTTAATACATTATGCTTTAATTTCTGTAAAAAAGCATAAAAAGCCGAAACATCTTTAAAAGATGTTTCGACTTCATTGTCAATCAACTATTCTATTCAGTCGTCCAAACATTTCCGACTTTTGTTATTATACATCATTGTTTTAAATTTGTCAATACAAATTAATTACTTTCAAAAAAACAAAAATGTGTATAAAATCAACAAAGTACAACTACTTTTCAGATTTACTCACAGTAGTCGGTTCGGTCTTTTCAGGAATGAAATACTTCTCGTTTTTTTCTGCACCGTATGTTGAGAGATAAACCCGCTCAAATTTTATATCGGAAATCGGCTGATAATTTTTATCCTCATCCTCATCCGACTTACCCTCGTCAACAATCTCAGATGAACAAATCTTGTCATATGCTTCCCAGCCGTCAAATACTTGTCCGAAAAGTGTGTACTGATTCATTAAGTTAGGAACTCCGCCCCAGCTTAAAAACAGATTGCTGACATCTTTCATTCCGTTAGTGTCATCAAGCTCCTTTATTGACTCCTTCAGCTCTTCAGAAATTACAACATCGTTCATAAACGTAACAATACTTCCTGCCTTTGCTGAAGTAAAAATTCCCTTTTCAGAACACAGCGAACCTATAGCACCCTTTAAAGGAAGAAGATTTTGTGAAACCTCAAGATCTGTAAATTCGGTATTAGAATCCTCAGCAGTAGTTCCGTCATTCGTCTTGCTTCCTCCTATAAATCCTGTCTCTTATACACATCTGACGCTGCCGACGATCTACTCTGTGTAGA
>USCU01000061.1 GCA_900553335.1 uncultured Ruminococcus sp.
CAGATGTCGGAAGGATAAATTCACATGCAAAGAGCATTGCAGTTCTTTGGTAAAATGCATAGCAAAAAATGATATGCTATGATTATATAAAAATTAATATAGGAGGACATTATGAAAAGTTTGAAAAAACTGTCTGTTAGCATTATTACCGCTGCAGCGATTTCAGTAGGATGTATATGTCAAACGGCTTTTGCTGTTGACAGTACGAGTAATGATGACGGAGTACCGTCTACAGCAGTTGCAGTTGTAAGGGATATGGGTAACGGAACCAATTTAGGAAATACAATGGAAGCGTGCGGAGATTGGATTAACGGGAGCAGCCCTACCAACTATGAAACCGCTTGGGGCCAGCCTGTAACTACGCAGGCGATCATTGATGGTATGAAAGAAGCAGGATATAATTCTGTAAGAGTTCCTGTAGCATGGTCAAATATGATGTCTGATGACGGAACATATACTATTGATGAAAGATACTTAAACAGAGTAGAAGAAATTGTAAATTATATTTTAAACGATGATATGTATGTTATCATCAACGACCACTGGGACGGTGGTTGGTGGGAAGATTTTGCCAGCAAGGACGAAACAGTAGCAAATGAAGCATGGAAAAAATATGAGGCTATCTGGAATCAGGTAGGAGAGCGTTTTAAGAACTATTCTCATAAACTTATTTTTGAGTCTGCGAACGAAGAGCTTGGAAGCGCATTTTCTATGTCTGTAAAAAATAAATATTTACTTGTAACAGATATTAACCAAAAGTTTGTTGATATTATCCGTTCACAGGGCGGCAAGAATGCAGACAGATTTTTGCTTATTGCAGGTTTTGACACTAATATCGACAAAACCGTAGATGATCGTTATGTTATGCCGACCGACACCATAGACAATCATCTTATGATTTCTGTTCACTATTATGATCCGTCGCCGTATACTCTTGTTTCTGATCCAAACAACAGCTGGGGTTATTATGACTCATGGGGAACAGAGGAAGATATTAATTATATGAAAAATCAGCTTGCTAAAATGAAACAGTTTACACAGCAGGGATACGGAGTTATCATTGGTGAGTGCGGAGCTATTAGTAAGCGTCAAAATGGAACTGTTAAAGACGGAACTTATGAGTGGTATGAGAATATGCTCAAAATTTGTGAGCAGCTTAACCTCTGCCCTATGTCATGGGATTGCAGCACATGGTACATAAGGAATCAGAAAAAAATCGTTGACACAGAGATTGCAAGAATTTTCAAAGAGAATGAGTATGTTCCCGGGAACTGTTCCATTTCAGGAACGATAAAAGTTTCTGATTCTGATTCGTCAACTGATATGACTGTAACGGCAGCATCGTTGGACGGCGCAGAGTATTCAGTAACTGCAAAGAGCATGGGTGAGTACAGCATACCAGGAATTGATGCAGGAACATATACGATCAAGGTAAGTGGAGGAAAATACGCTCCTCGTGAGTATACTGCAGAGATAGGCGGTATTGATGCAACACAGGATATGGATCTTAACCCATACGGAGATTTAAACAACGACGGAAAGGTAACAACAGCCGATGTAGGCATGGCAAACTCGCACGCAAAGGGAGTAAAAGCTCTTGAAGGGTACAGTTTTGTATGTGCAGACGTAGCTGAGGACGGAGCTATAACAACGGCAGACGTCGGAAAAATAAATTCTCATGCTAAGAGCGTAAAGGCGCTTTGGTAAGAAATTAAAAAGTTTATAACAGGCGGCAAATTGCCGCCTGTTTTTTTGTGCAATAAATACATTTTGAAATTTTTTCGTGAAAGGTATTGACAAATCATAAAAAGTGGGTATAATTATATTTAGCACTCAAAGATGATGAGTGCTAACACAGAACAATTGCAAGTGCTAAAAAGGAGGTAATGATGTGGATTCGAGAAAGCTTAAAATCCTCTCGGCTATTGTGGACGAATATATCGTTACAGGTGAGCCGGTCGGATCAAAGGCGATGGTAAAACACATCAATGCTTCTTCCGCGACCATAAGAAATGAAATGGCGGAGTTGGAAAAGCAAGGATATCTTGAACAGCCGCATACCTCTGCAGGAAGAATCCCGACATATAAAGGATACAGACTGTATGTGGATATGCTTATGCAGACAAATCCCTTGTCTGATGAGGAAAAAAATTTAATAGATTCAATGTTTCCGACAGAACAGCTTACAGAGGATATGATTGTTGAATCTGCGTCCAACGCATTGGCTGAGCTTACTAAATGTGCAACGGTTGTTGCGAGTGAAACTCCTAAGTTTTCTGTTATTTCAAAGGTTGAGGTTATTCCAACAGGAAAGAGAATGTATGTGCTTTTGCTGATCACCTCAAGCGGAGATATAAAAAACAAGGTTTGCAGGCTTCAGTTTGATCTTACAAACGAACAGCTTGAGTTTTTCTCGAATTTTTTGCACGAGAATTTAGAAGGAGTAAGCGTTGACGAGCTTTCGGACGATATGCTTGAAAAGCTTCAGACGGCACTTGGAACATATATGATGACTCTGACGCCGCTGTTTGCTGAGATATATAAAATGTCACGTGATATGAAAAAGAAAAAGGTTTCTTTAAAGGGTGCGACAAATCTTCTTTGCTGCAGTGATTTTAATCAGAATGAGATCATTCAGTTTATCAACGACAAAGCGGAGATAACAAGACTTGTGGACGAAACCTTTTCGGGACTCAGGGTAATGTTTTCAAACGAGGACGATGGCTTTGTTATCAATAATTCGAGTTTTATTTCGTCGCAGTATCGCAGGAAGGGAAAACCTGCGGGAACGCTTGGACTGATAGGACCTATGCGGCTTGATTATGCAAAGTTTATCCCTTATCTTGAATACTTTACAAACAGAATCACGGATTTGCTTGATGAAGATGATGATTGACAGAATGAAAGGTTGTGATCAAGTGGAGGAAAATAAAGAACTCGAAGAGGAGGTTTTGGACGAGGTTTCTGAGGCTTCAGAGGGAGCAGAAGAAGTTCAAAATCAAGAACAACAGAGCGAAGAGGAAAAGCTTAAAGCTGAGCTTTTGGAGCAAAACGACAAATATCTTCGTATCGTTGCTGAGTATGATAATTTCAGGAAACGTACTGCAAAGGAAAGACTTGAGCTTATATCGACCGCGAAGGCAGATACTGTCACGCAGATTCTGCCGGTGATCGACAATTTTGAAAGAGCGCTTTCGGCACAGACTCAAGATGAAACCTATAAAGCAGGAATCGAAATGATTTTTAAGCAGTTTGGTGATGTCCTGAAGAATTTGGGAATCGAGGAAATCAATCCTTTGGGCGAAAAATTTGATCCTAATGTGGCGAATGCAGTAAATCAGATCGAGGATGAAAACCTCGGAGAAAACGAAGTCGCACAGGTGTTTCAAAAGGGATACCGCATAGGTGACAAGATTTTAAGGTATGCGATGGTTGTGGTTGCAAATCCGTAAAAATTGAACACACAAACAAAAAATTAATCATTATAGTTTTGAAAGGAATGAATTATTATGGCAAAGATTATTGGAATCGATTTAGGTACAACAAACTCGTGCGTTGCTGTAATGGAGGGTGGAGAAGCAGTAGTTATCCCCAACAGCGAGGGCGCAAGAACAACTCCTTCTGTTGTAGGAGTTTCAAAGACGGGAGATCGTCTGGTAGGACAGGTCGCTAAAAGACAGGCAGTAACAAATTATGACAATACTGTAATTTCTATTAAAAGGCATATGGGAAGCGACTATAAGGCTAAGATGGGCGGAAAGGATTATACTCCTCAGGAGATTTCTGCAATGGTTTTGCAAAAGCTTAAGTCAGATGCAGAAAGCTATCTTGGTGAAAAGGTAACTGAGGCTGTTATCACGGTTCCGGCTTATTTTACAGACGCACAGCGTCAGGCTACAAAGGACGCAGGGCAGATTGCAGGACTTACCGTTAAGAGAATTATCAATGAACCTACTGCTGCTGCACTTTCTTACGGAATTGATAAGGAAGACGATCAGAAGGTAATGGTATACGACCTAGGCGGAGGAACATTCGACGTTTCTATCATAGAAATGGGTGACGGTGTTACTGAGGTTTTGGCAACAGCAGGTAACAACCGACTCGGCGGAGATGATTTCGACCAGAGAATAATTGACTGGATGGTTGCTGAGTTTAAGGCTGCTGAGGGAATCGACTTGTCAGGTGACAAGATGGCAATGCAGAGATTAAAGGAAGCTGCTGAAAAGTCAAAGATTGAGCTTTCGTCAACAGCTACTTCAAGTATCAGCCTTCCGTTTATTACAGCAGATGCAACAGGACCGAAGCACCTTGACTTGACTCTTTCGCAGGCTAAGTTCAACGAGCTTACAGCTGACCTCGTGGAAGCCACAATGGGACCTGTTAAGCAGGCACTTTCAGATTCCGGACTTTCGACATCAGACCTCAGCAAAGTTCTTATGGTCGGCGGTTCTTCAAGAATTCCTGCTGTTCAGGAAGCTGTTAAAAAACTTATCGGAAAAGATCCGTTTAAGGGAATCAACCCTGACGAGTGCGTAGCTATGGGAGCTGCTATTCAGGGCGGAATCCTTGCAGGAGATGTTAAGGACGGACTTTTGCTTCTTGATGTTACTCCTCTTTCACTTGGACTTGAAACGATGGGCGGAGTTTGTACAAAGATTATCGAGAGGAATACAACCATCCCTACAAAGAAGTCGCAGATATTCTCTACTGCTGCGGATAATCAGTCGGCAGTTGACATCAACATCTTACAGGGCGAAAGAGAATTTGCTAAGGATAACAAACAGCTCGGTATGTTCCGTCTTGATGGAATTGCTCCTGCTCCAAGGGGAGTTCCTCAGATCGAGGTTACTTTTGACATAGATGCTAATGGAATCGTTCATGTTTCGGCTAAGGATCTCGGAACAGGAAAAGAACAGGACATCAGCATTACAGCTTCAACAAATATGTCCAAGGAGGATATAGACAAGGCTGTTAAGGAAGCTGAAGCATATGCTGCAGAGGATAAGAAAAAGAAAGAAGAGGTCGATGCCAGAAACGGTGCAGATCAGATGGTATTCCAGATCGAAAAGGCTCTCGGCGAATTCGGCGACAAGGTAGATGCAAACGAAAAGGCATCTGTTCAGGCAAAGGTAGACGCTCTTAAGGAAGCTTTAAAGGGAACCGATATTGAAGCTATCAAGGCTAAACAGAAAGAGCTTGAGGAGGCTTTTCAGCCGGTAGCTCAAAAGGTTTACAGCGCAGCAGCAGCTGAGGCTCAAAGCGCTCAGGGAGCTGCAGGCGCAGCCGCAGACGCTGCTAATAACAGCTCAAAGGGTGACGATGTAATAGACGCTGAATTTACAGACGCTGAATAACAGTTTTACACACCGCTTAAGAATGTTGTCCGCTTTTTGCGGATGACATTTTGGCGGTTATGGAGAGATTTTTATGGCAGAACAAAAACGAGATTATTATGAGGTTCTCGGTGTTTCAAAGGGAGCTACCGAAGATGAGCTTAAAAAGGCTTTCAGAAAGCTTGCCAAGCAGTATCACCCTGACCTCCATCCCGGGGATAAGGAATGCGAGGAGAAGTTCAAGGAGCTAAACGAAGCTTACGAGGTTCTTTCCGATTCGGATAAAAGAGCAAGATATGATCAGTTCGGACACGCAGGTGTAGATCCTAACTACGGCGGCGGTGCAGGAGCAGGAGGCTTCGGAGGTTTTGGCGGATTCTCGGATATAAGCGATATATTCGAGGGCTTCTTCGGCGGTTTCGGAGGTTCGTCTTCAAGACGCGCAAACCCAAATGCTCCGAGAAGAGGACAGGATATTTCTGCAAGCGTAACAATAGACTTTATGGAAGCTTGTAAGGGTAAAAAAATAAGCGTAAGGATAAATAGACTTGAAAACTGTCCTGATTGCGGTGGTTCGGGCTGTGAAAAGGGAACGAGCGCTAAAACTTGCCCTGATTGTCACGGAAGCGGAAGAGTTCAGGTTCAGCAGAGAACTCCGTTCGGTGCAATAACAAGCGAGCAGGTGTGCTCAAAGTGTTCGGGAAAAGGAAAGATAATAGATAAGCCTTGCCCTACCTGTACGGGACGTGGAAGCGTCAGAAATGCAGTTACACGGGAGATAGAAATTCCTGCCGGCATAGACAACGGTCAGACTTTACGAGTTTCGGGAGCTGGGGACTGCGGAATAAACGGCGGCAGAAACGGAGATTTGAATGTAACTGTTTACGTTAAAACGGATAAAATGTTTGAGCGTGACGGATTTGACGTTTGGACGGAAGTACCGATTACTTATGCACAGGCAACTCTTGGTGCGGAGATAACAGTACCGACTATCGACGGAAAGGTTAAATATACTCTACCTGCCGGAACGCAAACGCATACTGTGTTTAGACTTAAGGGCAAGGGAATCAAAAAGCTTAACCGTTCGGATAATGGAGATCATTATGTAAGAGTGGTAGTTGAAATACCTAAAAACCTAAATAAAGATCAGGAACATAAGCTTCGGGAGTTTGATAAATCACTCGTAGAAAAGAACTATCAGAAAAGGGAAACATTTTTCTCAAAGTTAAAGGATATGTTTAAATAAAGTATCATTTGAAAACCGACAAGACACAGCGTTTTGTCGGTTTTTTCGATTTATGTTAGCATTTTTATGTTGACATTAAAATCTACATATGATATAATTATGACGATATATAGATAGTTGTGTGATGATTTTGTGAACAAAATCTTATTATTAGGAAAGTATACTTAAAACGGTTTATTAAGCATACCTTGAAATATGAAGGAGTGTATTTTATGAAATATTGTAAACATTGCGGAGCGCAGATTGAGGATACTGCAGCTTTCTGTCCAAATTGCGGAACTAATGTATCTGATGATGCAGTAAACTTTAATACATCTGAGCCTCAGTTCAGCGAATATCAGCCTACTCAGCCTCAGCCGACACAACCTGTACAGCCTGCACAGTATCAACCGTATCAGGATTATAATTCAGTTGTGAATCAGCAAAACGGTTCGTCAAACGGATTTTCAATAGCGGGCCTTGTTCTTGGAATTGTTGCGTGTGTTTTTTTCTGGTTTAGTTTTATAAATACAATTGCTCTTATTC
>USCU01000062.1 GCA_900553335.1 uncultured Ruminococcus sp.
AGATGGGAAACAGGAGAACAGGAGCTGCCTATGCATAATTTCGTTAAACTCGCTGTTTTTTATAATGTTTCTTTAGACTATATCGCGGGACTTACAAACAGCAAGAAAAAAGAGTGGTAAAAACAAAATCCACAGAGAACCAAAAATTCTCTGTGGATTATTCTTCTCTATCAATAAATTATCGTCAGTTTAATTATAAAATATATGCTCATTATCTTGTCGGATTGACGATTTCTCTCCAATCAAGGTCGCCCCTGTCAAGCGCATGAATAAGCGCTTCTGCAGTTGCTACATTTGTCGCAACGGGAATATTGTGTACGTCGCAGAGTCTTAGAAGATTCATGTCATTAGGCTCATGAGGCTTAGGCGTTATAGGATCTCTGAAAAATATCAGGAGATCAATTTCGTTGCAGGCGATTCTTGAGGCGATTTGCTGAGCGCCGCCTTGCGACCCTCCGAGGTATTTTTGAATATTAAGACCTGTGGCTTCGCTTACCTGTTTGCCGGTAGTTCCTGTAGCACACAAATTCTGTCTGCTTAAGATTCCACAGTAGGCGATACAAAATTGTATCATTAGTTCTTTTTTCGAGTCGTGAGCGATTAGTGCGATATTCAATACAATTTCCTCCCCTGATTCTGATTTTAGTCATAAAAATAGACGTTAGTTGTTATACAATATAATTCTATCATATAAATTTAATTTTGAAAAGAGTTTTTTTGATCGAAACAAAAAATTTGGCGAAGTTTCTAATCGAGCCTGTCTTTTATTAGTAAGATTACACAAAAACATTAATGTATGTACTCAAGATTTAAAATGTTAAACAAAAATAAGCCGAGAAACAGTTTTCCTGCTCTCGGCCGAGTATTGAAAGTTAAAAATTACTTATTGATAAGAAGCTTCTTTGTTTGCGGAACAGAGAATAGTACGATTACCACAATTATAGAAAATACTATTTCAGGAAGCATGTATGTTGCGTTGTATGCCATGCTGTAAAGAAGAGAATTTTCAATGTTAAGACCTTCCCAGATAGCTCCTGCTGACTTGAAAATAACTACACCGCTTACAATATGGCTTATGTATCTTAAGATCATTGCTATAATCATTCCGCTAATTGCTCCGCCTGCACCTTTGTTTCTGAACATTCCTGCAAGACCAAGCACCGAGAAAGCGATGATATAGTCAAAAGCAAGACATCCTACAAACATAGCAGCGCTTAATCCCCAAGAAGAAACTTCACCCAAGTCGATAAACATCTGCACTAAAGCATAAACTACCGACACGAGCATTCCCCATGAAAGTCCGTGACGAATGCTGTAAACCATTATCGGAAGCATTGACACTAATGTGATTGATCCGCCGTATGGGAGAAACTTAAATTTGATAAAACTAAGCACTACGGCAAGTGCGACCATAATTGCTCCCTCGACCAGCTTTAAAGTTTTTGTGTTTTGCATAAAAACAACTCCTTAAATAAAAAATTAATTTACTGAATAGAAAAGCGTCCCGAAAGTAAAACTCACAGGACGCAGAAATTCAAAATATCAAAACTAAACAATACTTGTTTCCTACGCCGGCATTATCCGTATCAGGTTATGTGGGTCGAGGTCGAACCTCCTCTCAGCGAAAAGCTCCCCTATTCAGTTCGTTTAAATGATAACACAAAAGGCGAATTTTGTCAATACGCAGCATTGGTTTTTTAAGCAGCACATCTAACAACTGAAAGATCTGACATATATGATCATAATAAATTGCAAAATACCTCTTGCAAAAAAATACAAGTTATGGTATACTGATTAAAGTACATATACAATAACAGCGGTTTTATGCCGTTTATTGAAATGGAGTTAAGCTTATGAGATGCCCGTTTTGCAACTTTGAAGACACTAAAGTAATTGACTCCCGTCCGAGCGATGAAAAGAAGCGCAGAAGACGTGAGTGTAATAACTGCGGAAAACGTTTTACTACTTACGAGGTTATTGAAAAGCCAACACTTATGGTTTATAAAAAAGACGGAAGCTTTGAGCCTTTTGATAAGGAAAAGCTTATAAAGGGTATTCGAAACGCCATTAAGAAAAGACCGATAAGCGTTGACCAGGTAAATCAAATGGTAGAGGACATTGAAAATACTTATGCAAATAATATGCAGACAGAAACTACGACAAGTGAAATCGGAAACAAGGTTTTGCACGGACTAAAAACCCTTGACCTTGTTGCATATGTTAGATTTGCATCAGTTTATAAAGACTTTAACGACCTTGACAGCTTTATTTCAATTATAAAAGAGCTTCGTTAAAAAACGCTGTGAATGTGCGGATATTCACTGTCATAAATTATTTTTATACCATATTTTATTGATTCGCATTCACTTAAAAATTCGTCGCTGTCCATTTTCAAAAGATATTCAAGCTTTGACATTGACAGCGAGATATCTTCAAGCTTTGTGCTTTGAATGATAAAAGACGCAAAATTGTAATATTCATCCCAAAACCGATCAAGCCGTGTTAATTCCTCCTCGGCTTCATCGGTTTTATTTTGTTTATAAAGCGTTTGAATATGATCTATACGGTCTGTAATCTCATCGTTTTTTTTGTCAAAAACATAAAGAGAATAAATGCTTCCCGAAATTATTAACGCAAGTATAGTTAAACTAATTACAAATCTTTTCATCCTGCATATCCTTTTTTACTTTTTTTAATAAGAGTGTAATTTTTATCGTCGTCAGAGCTTAGAAAAAACACATCTTTCACTTTTACCTGATTCTTATTTAAAATGTTATTCAGCCACTTTTCATTAAGTCCAAGCATCACCAATGATTTTTTGGATAAGACGCCGTCCTCGATTATTACCTGCGGCGGATTTTGCGAAGCGGAGTTTTTGTTTTCAACTATATCCAAGGTCAGGGGCTGATAATCCTTTTTCTGCAAAACATTGATACGCCCTGTCGTTTCAACAACCGCATACTGTACTTCTTTTATGTCGAATATTCCCTGTTCTCTGAAACCCTCCATCATATCGTCAACCGAATATCTGAGCTGCTTAAGAGCCTTTTGATCTACGACACCGTTAAATACAACTATTCTGGGTTTTCCAGATACTACTCTGCGAATGCTTTTGAACTTAAGCGTTATTATTGACATTATAACGTCAAAGCAAACGAGCGATATGATCGGAATAAGTCCTGTTGCAAGCGGAATATTTATGTCCTCAATTGGCAGGGTTGCGATATTTGAAACGAGGATCGTTATTACAAGCTCGCTAGGCTGAAGCTCGCCTATTTGCCTTTTTCCCATAAGCCTTATGGAAAATATAACCATAAAGTATAAAATCAGCGCACGAAGAAAAATTATAAGCATTTTAAAGCCTCCGTTGTTTAAAATAATGTTAAAAATAATTTTCCCTTAAAACGGCTCATCATTCGTGAATATCAAGGCTTTTTTTACAAATATTAAACTTAAAACCAAGATTTATTTTTCTGCGGCGGATTTTGTTTCAAAAAAAACGTTTTACAAGTCTAAAGAGGGGGATTTTAGAATGAAAATAGATGACAAAAACTATGCACATATTCTTTTGCCTGAAAGTACCGAGGAGTTTAAAAAAATGCTTAAGGACGCAGCAGGCAATACAATGGACGTAAACATAACCGATGTATTAATATCAGGGCATAAATGTGTGTTTGTTGCAGCGGAGGGCATGATTTCGACTCAGGCGCTGTCAACGCTTATATTTGAACCTATTATGAACTTTGATGTCGGAGGAAAAGCAAGTGCCGATGAGGTCTATAAATTTCTTACCGAGCAGAGTATCATGACAATAGACAGACAGGAGCTTACAACCTTCGGAGAGGTGTTCATGAGGCTTTTCTCAGGATTTGCCATTATTTTTATTGACCAAAAAAACAAGGCGATAAGCTTTGGAGTACAAGGCTATGATAAAAGGGGAGTTGAAAATCCTTCATCGGACAATAACGTTATGGGAGCCCAGGACGGATTTATCGAAGCGCTCAGGACAAACGTATCGCTTGTTCGGCGGAGAATCAAATCCCCGAAACTAAAATTTGAGCTTATGCAGATCGGAAAAACCACAAAAACCGATGTTGCAGTAGCGTATATTTCCGACAAGGCAGATAAAAAAATCGTTGATGAAGTAAAAAGACGGCTTGGCTCAATTGAGCTTGATACGGTTTTTTCAAGCGGCTATATAGAACCATTTTTAGAGGGCGAATACAAAACGCTTTTTTCTTCTGTAAATACAACTGACCGACCTGACGCATTCTGTGTAAAACTCAACGAAGGAAAGGTTGGAATTATAATAGACGGAACTCCTTTTACACTTATCGTTCCTACGATTTTCATGGAAGCGTTCAGGACGATTGACGATTATACGTCGCGAAGGTTTTATGTAACATATATAAGATGGATAAAGTATCTTTCTTTTTTTCTCGCCGTTGCACTTCCGGGAATATATGTAGCGGTTGCGTCTTATCACCCTGAAATGATGAGCCATCGGCTTTTGCTGAACCTTGTAGCATCTAAGGAAGGTACGCCTTATTCCGTAACAGCGGAGGCCATGATAATAACTGTCATGTACGAAATCATGAGGGAAGCGGGAATAAGACTTCCTAAAGCCGTAGGCGGAGCGGTGTCGATCGTCGGAGCGCTTATAATAGGAGATGCCGCCGTAACCTCATCTTTAATTTCTGCTCCTCTTTTGATAATAATCGGTCTTACGGCAACTGCCTCGTTTGTTATTCCGAACTTAAACCAGCAAACCTCGGTTCTTAGATTTGTATTTATAGTTGTCGGCGGAGTATTCGGTCTTTATGGAATTTGCATTTTAACGATGGCGATTATAGCCAGCACCTGTACGCTTAACAGCTTTACCGTTCCGTATACCGCCCCTGTTTCCCCTGTTACCCCAAGCACATTAAGTGACATTTTCTCAAGGTCAAGCTTTAAGCGGCTTGAGAAAACAAAGGGCAGAGTCGAAAACCTGAACGGAGTAAAAAAATAAACCGGAGGTATAAAAATATATGAAAATATCCTCATGGCAGCTTTTACTGCTGCTGTTTTTGTCAAGGGTTTTTACGACCATAACCTTTTTATCGCTCGACTTGAAGGAATCGGCGGAAATGATAATTCCTTTTATGGCGTCGGTAATAGTTGAACTTGTATTGTTTGTTCCGGCAATGCTTTTGTATAAAAAGTATCCGAAGGAGAATGTTGTTACCGCTGCACTAAAGGTAAACAAAGTATTAGGAATAACCCTCATTTGCATATACGGGCTGTTTTTAGTCTTTATGATTTTCAGAACGGTAAGGTTTTTTCTGTATTTCTTTGAAACAGCCTTTCCAAATCTGATCCCTGTTGTGTTGGTTGGAGCAATGCTTCTGGCAGTTTCGGTCTATGTCGCCTATCTCGGAATAGAGGCGGTTGCAAGAAGCGCCGCTGTTGTGTTCGCTCTGTTTATCGTTATGCTTCTCATTGTAATCCCTGCGACAGCAAGCGATTTTGAAATGGCAAACTACTATACCATGCCAACAAGTGCGAACAGCTTGTTTCAGGGAATTGTAGACGGAGTTTCAAGAAGTGACGAAATGGTAATTTTAGTTCTGATAACACCGTATATAAAAGACAAATTGAGCAGAGCAGTATATGGATTTTTGGGACTTAAGCTTGTTTTTATCGAGGGAATAATAATTTGTTGTATGCTGCTTCTCGGAGGATATATGAGCGCCTCGCCGTTTTCGTTCTTTACGATGTGCCGCTATGCGAATACCGCTTTCATCGAACGTCTTGACGCTGTATACCTGGTAGTTTGGAGCCTTATGGGAATCGTTAAGCTATCGCTGTATTCTATTGCTCTTATTCCGGCATTGGGAAATGCTGTTTTAAACAAAAAAAACAAGTTTATCATATCTTTATTACCGTTTATCATAGGCGGAATCCCTGCGCTCCTGTTCGCATACAGAGATCAAATGATAATCCCTTTTATTGATACTACCATTGCCTTTTATGCCATCGCAGCACTTGGTTTTTTGGTACCGCTTATAGTTTATATTGCAAGGAGGTTTAAGCGTGAAAAAGATCAGCCTTATAATAGCTAGCGTATTGCTTTGCATGATTTGTATGACCGGTTGTGCCCCCAAGTCACCGGATAAAATAGGAATCGTTCACGCTGTGGGAATAGATCCTTCAAAGGACGGATTTACCGTTTCTTTTCAGATCTTCAGAGTATCTTCATCAGGCTCTCAAACGCCTATTGATCCGGGCAAAACAAATGTTGAGGTCGTTACTTCAACTGCAAAAACAATTGCAAATGCCATTGAGAAATGTGAAACTCAGCTTGGAAAAACTCTTTTTTTCGGACACAATCAGCTTATTGTTATAAATAAGGATATTGAGGATATTTTTAATTGCCTTGACTTTTTCGCCGACAATACGGATTCATCTATTAATATGGTGGTTGCAGCAACAGAGGACAAAGCTAAGAATATTATAAATTCTGATATTTCAAGCGGAACGGTAGCAGCGGAAACAATGAAAAAAATCTTTGAAACTTCCGAGAAAAACGGATATGCCGTTGCATCACAGTTTATGAAGGTCGTTTCAGCGTATATAGATACAAACGGTACCGCTGTTGTGCCTGTAGTAGAAAAAAGAACACAGGCGATTTCGGATAAATCAAAAGAGAGCGGAGAGCCTGCACAGGACGCAATAGAGGTGAACAAAGCAATTCTGATAACAAACGGAAAATTTTCAGAAACGCTTGAAAGAGAAGATGTTTTGGGAATAAATTATTTTCTGGGATCAATAAAAAATTCTGATATGGTCATTGATACCTCTGAGGGAAAAATGAGTGTTAAAGTAAAAAGTGTTAAAGAAAAAACAAAAATTGACACTCATGAAACGGATAAAATTGATTTTAAGAAAGATATAACAGTTAGAATAACTCTGCCGCATGAAGAAAGCAGAGAAAAAAAGAATGAGATAAAAACAAAAGTGGAACAAGAGATAAAAAAATATATAAACGGCGTTATAGAAACA
>USCU01000063.1 GCA_900553335.1 uncultured Ruminococcus sp.
TTAAAGGACTTGTCATGAGTGACTGGGGTGCAGTAGATGACAGAGTAAAAGGTGTTCTTGCAGGGCTTGATCTCGAAATGCCGTCAAGCTGCGGCAAAAACGACAAGCTTGTTGCTGAAGCTGTAAGCTCAGGCAAACTTGACGAAAAATATGTTGATATATGCTTAAGACGGGTTTTGGAGCTTGTAGATAAGCATTTTGAAAAAGGCTCGGGATCTGCCTGGGATAAAGAAAAGGATCATGAGCTTGCACGAAAAATTGAAGATGAGTGTATTGTTTTACTAAAAAACGACGGAGTTTTACCGCTTAAAAATTCCGAAAAAATCGCTTTCATCGGAAAATTTGCAGAAGAACCACGTTATCAGGGCGGCGGCTCAAGTCACATAAACTCATACAAAGTTACAAGCGCATTGGAAGCTGTTAAGAATATCTGCGAGGTTTCATATGCGCAAGGATATATTACCGACCGTGACGAAACAGACAACGCTCTCTTGTCCGAAGCCGTTGAAACCTCAAAGGCTTGCGATAAGGTAGTTTTGTTTGTAGGACTTCCCGATTCATTTGAATCCGAAGGATTTGACAGAACTCATCTTTGCATGCCTAAATGTCAGTTAAAACTTATTGACGAGATCTGCAAGGTCAATAAAAATGTTATTGTATTTTTACATAACGGCGCTCCTATTGAAATGCCGTTTGCTGATAACGTTTCAGGAATTTTAGAGAGTTATCTCGGCGGAGAAGCGGTGGGTGCAGCTCAGGTTGACGTGCTTTTCGGCAGTGTTAATCCAAGCGGAAAGCTTGCGGAAACATTTCCGAAAAAGCTATCTGACAATCCGTCATACTTAAATTATCCGGGAGAAATGGATACCGTTCGATACAAAGAGGGCATTTTTATAGGATACCGATATTACGATAAAAAAGAAACAGAACCCCTTTTCCCGTTCGGTTTCGGTTTAAGCTACACGACTTTTGAATATTCGGATATTGAAGTTTCACACGATGAGCTGAACGAGGATCAAACCCTTACTGTTAAGGTGAAAATCAAAAACACGGGAAGCGTTCCGGGAAAAGAAGTTGTCGAGCTTTATGTAAGAGATTGTGAATCCTCAGTGACAAGACCTGAAAAGGAGCTTAAAGGCTTTGAAAAGACTTATCTTTTGCCCGGTGAAGTAAAGCAAATAGTTTTCAAACTTGACAAACGTGCTTTTGCTTATTATGATACATCGGTCAGTGATTGGCAAATTGAATACGGAAAATTTGATATACTGGTCGGTGCTTCGTCAAGAGATATAAGACTTTCAAAAAGCATTTTTGTTTCTCCGAAGTCAGAAACAAAACATCAATACACGCTAGACTCCTTATGCTGTGATATTATTTCAAATCCGCTCGGGAAAAGACTTTTATCATCGGCTCTCAGTTTAAATCTTGATAATACCGGCGAAGAAGGGGCGGCTGACGAATTAAAGCTTATCTCGTTCGGAGAACTTCCATTGCATTCGCTTGTAAGCTTTGTTCCAAGGGAAGAGCTGACAAGAGCTAAACTTTTAGAGCTAGTTGACAGTTTAAACGATAACTTTTAAACATATTATGACACTTTGGAGAGGACTTATGACTGATTTAAGAATAGGGCACGGATATGATGTCCACAGACTTACCGAACAGAGAAAGCTTATTTTAGGCGGAGTATTAATACCCTGTCAAAAAGGACTTTTAGGTCATTCTGATGCTGACGTACTGGTTCACGCAGTAATGGACGCACTTTTGGGTGCGGCAGCGCTCGGAGATATCGGAAAGCTTTTTCCTGATACAGACAAAAAATACAAGGGCGCTGACAGTCTTGCGCTTTTGAAATGTGTAGCGGAGGTAATTGAAAAAAATAATTTTGAGATTTCAAATATTGATTCCACAATCTGCGCCGAAGCTCCTAAGCTCTCACCTTTTATATATAACATGAGAGAAAACATCGCAAACACTTTGGGAATCGAACTTACGCAAGTTT
Organism: uncultured Ruminococcus sp.; assembly: GCA_900553335.1. Taxonomy (GTDB): domain Bacteria; phylum Bacillota; class Clostridia; order Oscillospirales; family Ruminococcaceae; genus UMGS1601. The sequence goes on from USCU01000063.1 coordinate 2,000, forward strand.
CCGTAAAAGCAACAACTGAGGAGGGCTTGGGCTTTACAGGAAAAGGAGAAGGCATCTCAGCACACGCTGTATGTCTTATATCAAAGAAAGGATAAAGTATGAAAAAATCATTGTTAGCGGCACTTATTGTAATTATAGTTGCCATCGCATTAATATTAATAATTCCTATGTTCGGAGGAATCGGGCACAAAAAAATTTCTGCTGAGGCTTCTCACGAAAACTTTATTGACTATGCGCTTCAATATGAAAGCTTCGCAAAGAAAAACTCGCTTAGCTTTGAAGCTTCACCTGCAAGTGTTACACCACAGGGCAATTATTCTCAGGTTTATACTCTTTCATCAGATAACTATAAAATATCTGTGACAGTTTCCAATATAAACAAATATGAGATAATCGAAGTATCTTACGGCAAGCATTTTGATAATGAAGGAGCGCTACAAAATATAAGCGATGACACTCTGAATGCAATAATTTCTGCATACAGTCTTATCGGAGCTGTGGAAATAACCAAAGATGACGTGCTTAATATAATATCCGATTCAGAAGAGTCAGAAGGCTATTATCTTTATGGGTATGAGAGAATAGAAAAATGCGATGATTATCCTACTTACGTTTCCTATTCCGCTGACAATCCGAAAAGCGAAGCCCTGAAGCTTTCGGGAATTACCAAGAAGTGCATAAAGTAATATATGACATAAAAAAACCACTCGATTGATTTAATTCCGAGTGGTTTTTTAGTGCTTTTAAGTTTTAAAACATTTTAAAATCTCTTCAGACTTTTTGGCATACGATTTCAATTGTGTCCACAGTTAATTCTCCGCCTAAAACAGTAATCTTAAGTGTGTGAGCTTCATTCTTAAGCCCTGATATTTGATAAGAAGCTTGCCTTACTCCGGTTGAAGGAAGGCTTTTGAAATCTTCGATTGCTGCATCGTCAATCTCAATCTTCAAGGCAGCTTCATTTCCAGCTCCGCTGACAAGATTTACACCCGTTCCGTTAAAGGTTGTACTAAGCGATGCACCAACTGCTGACGAAACAGCTTTTGTTCTGTTGTTGTATTTATAAGAATCTCCTGCTTTAAGCTCCCATTTCCCTGTGTATGATACGCTGTCTGACAATGCGTCAATTCTAGAAACATAGTTACTTCCTCCGCTTAAAGTATCTACGCAAAGGTTAACAAAAGCGTTGTTTGCCAAAGCGCTTGCAATTAAAACTCTTCCGCTTGTATAGCTTGCGTTTTCGTCTGCAAATGAATAGACCAAAACGTTATCAACACAGTAGCTTACTTTGCATCCAAATACTTTAACCGACAGATTATGCGTTTTATCGCTGTCAAAGCTGTTTATACGGCCTTCTTTTAAAACAGCCTCACCTTTTACTGCCTGCCATTTTCCGTTCTGGAAAAGCTTTATATAATAGCCTCGGCTTTCGGTGCTTGTATATCTCGCTCCGAGGGCCGTATAATTTTTTGTGTTGTCCATAGCAGATTTGTCAAATGCAACGTCAATACTCGCTTTATAGTCAGACCATCGGTCATCACCGACTTGAGTCGAAGGCTCTGTGTTATATCTGTTATTTACCTGCCCCCAACCGTAAGGCCGCTCGTCATATTTTACCTTTTGAACCAAAGCGCCGTTTAACACCTCGAACGATCCACTTATATCTGTCTGATAGAGCGGTGCTCCGCCTCTTGATGACAGAAAGTCCAAATCGTAATCATATCTGTCATAATACGGCAACGGTAAAACAGTGTTACGCTCTATTCTTTGATACTTCGATGTTTGACACTCAAAAAAGCTCTTTTTGCCCTCTAAAGTTGTAAGAGTAATTATCGAATACGGCTCGACTGTTATGCAAAAGCGTCCGTTTTCAGGAACTACCGAGCCATCTTTATACAGCCACGAGCTTTCATCACTACCAATAGTTTTCCATATATTTAGCTTTGAATTTGATTTTTTAAGATTTATAACCGAAATGTTGTAGCTTCTTGACGCATCTGAATCATTTACAAAAATCATTGTATAATCACCGCTATTTTTATCGGCTAAGGTTATGTAATTATTATTGGTATTTACAAGCCCATGTCCATCGCCTGTTGCAAAATTCCTCTCACCGTCACCATAGCAAGCTCCCAAAACATATCTCATGTCATCTGTTAAGAACCTGGTGAAATGCGAAGCCATCGCCGCACCCGCTTCTACACTGTAATATCCGCTCCAAGGAGTGTTCGCCGTGATAAGCTGTTTTGGGGTAAAAACCGAGCCGTAATAATAAGCAGAAACTGACGGCTGAAACTCATACATTGTCATATTCCCCTGAGAATACATATTAAGTATTCTTGCTGCAATTTCTAGAGTTCCGTTTGATCCGGTAAGTCCGCCGTCATTGCCTAAAGTGGAATCAAGTCCTGAAATAGTCGTTGCATTTTTCCCAAGTACAGGATCAATAGCAACTGAAGCCCCCTCTGAATACCAAATTTCCTTTCCGTATTCGTCCTTAAGCTTTTTTGCTGCATCATTTGACCAAGTGCTGTAGTGAATTCCGATAACGTCTATAGCGTTTCTAAGCTCCTCGTCTTCAAGCATAGCATAAGAAATATTACAGCTATCGACCTCATCCGCAGCAACAATTTTTATTTTAGAATAATCGTATCTTCCTCCTGTTTCGGATTTTAAAGCCTTGCTGAAATACTTCATCCAGCTTACATTTTCATTATCTCCGCTCGTCCTGACTCCCGATTCATTTGGGCTTGCACCAACATAATCAAACTTAAGCCCATATGTGTCATATGCGGCATCAAAGGTTTCCTTGTACCACTGATATCTTGCGGAGAAGCTATTATGTGCCCAAGCAGGTTCCCCCCATTGAAGAAGATCAACATAGACACTCGGATATATGCTTTTAATATCGGCGGCAAGCTGGAACCCTGCTCCTCTTGTAACATCGGCAACCTCATCTGCGGTACGTTTTGTTGCAGGCTCAGAGCCTGAGCTTGAATCAACGTCAGAGCCCATTTCAATCTTAATATGAGTAAGACCTATTCCTGTTTCCTTTGAAAACAGATGGTCGATAAGCTCCCAGTAAGCTTTCGGATGCTGCGACTTATAATCAATAAGAAGTCGTGACGATCCGTTGGCCGAAACCATTCCTAGCCGCAAGAAATCGTCTGTTATTGCGTTTCCGTCAACTATAATACTGAATTTTTTCAAATCACTATACTGTGCTTTTGTCATCATACCTTTACCTCTATTCCTTTAGCTAATACAAACGAATATATATATGCACCTGTTACGGGCTTATCAAGAATTATATCAAATGCCGCTTTATAAAGCTTAAGCTGATCTTTATAGTTTTCTTTTAAATCCTCTTCATCCTTTACACGGTCAGTCTTATAATCAATCAGAACATATCCGTTTTCCTCCTCAAAAATACAGTCTGCAATTCCCTGAAGCATTCCGTCTGTTTCATCGTATTCGCTCAAGTCCATTCCGTTTGTGTCAATATCGCTTATCTTTACCAAAAAAGCTTTTTCACGCATTATATTGTTACTCGCAATCAGCCTTGTGAAGATTTCGCTTTCAAAAAATGCGGTAACTGCTCGCCTGTCGATGCTATCAGCTTTTCTTTGCGACAGTTTTCCGCTTTCAACCAGTCTTTCAAGCTCGCCTTCAAGGCTCTTCGACGCATTTCGAAAGTCGCAAAGCTCCATAAAGCTATGGGTAATAGTTCCTCGCTCAGCCGCAGTATATTTTCCTATTTCCTCAGAGAATTTAGGTATCTGAGGATAAAACACAAACTCCTTATCCTCCTTTACAACCTCGCTTACAGAAAGCTTCGCAGGAGTTTTTGAAAGTCTATTGTCATAGACATAAGAAAAGTCAAAAGAATCGGTATACGCCTGAGTTTTATCATCCGGCAAAGCTTCATCAAGCTTTTTGGGGATAGATACCCCCTCAATTATACGCTCAGTAAAATTCCCATTTTTTTCAAACAAAAACGAACTGAAATCTGCCTCGCTTATATCTCTTAGACTTTTCATATCTTTATGAGCTAACAGCAATAGCACAATCCAACGAAACATTCCATCTGTAAATTTTAAAAGCTCAGAGCATACGCATCCTGTATTGGACAAAATGCAGGAAAGACTTTTAAGCTTTGAGAGATTTCTCTTGTTAAGATAAATCGGCAAAAACAGCCGTTCCTTAGCTCTTGTCATTGCTACATATAAAATTCTTATTTCCTCGGAAATACTTTCATCTATGTAGTTTTCTTTCAAATAGGCATAGTGCAACGGAATTGACTTTGTAAATAGCTCCTTATCGTTATATTTAAAGGATATTCCCATTCGCTCGTTGACTATCATCTGCTTTTTTACGTCCGCAGTATTCATCTGCTTGTCAAGATCGCTTAAAAATACAAAAGGATATTCAAGTCCTTTAGACGAGTGCATTGTCGTTATAATTACGCTGTCACCGCCTGCGGAGGATACCTGCATTGTTTTAAAATCGTTTCCGTTTTCAAAAACAGAATTTATGTATCTTAAAAACCCGCTGAGTCCTTTTCCTGATGTTTCATCAAAAGAGCTTGCGTATCTCAAAAGGAGAGCCAGATTATCTCTGCTTCCCGCATCCTTGTAGGTGGAAGCAATAGCATAATAATTTGTCTTTAGATATATTTTTCTTATAAGCCGTTCGGTTGAAATGCTTGCCGACAAAAACCTAAGCTCTTTTATAAGTCCTATGGCAGCTGACGCTTTATCATAAAGACTATCGGAGATTCTTTTTATCTTATCAAGTGAACCTAGATTTAGATAAAGCTTTTTTCTTTTATCAATATTTCTTATCAATGCCGCATCATCGGGTGTAAACATCATAATAGGTGACATCATAACACTCAAAAGTGCAATATCAGACATCGGATTGTCAAGAACTTTAAGCAGGTTAAGAATTACCGATATCTCCCTTGACTTAAGATAACCGTCCTG
>USCU01000064.1 GCA_900553335.1 uncultured Ruminococcus sp.
AGAGAATACTGCCTTATAAAAAATAGCGACGTGTGCCTTGTTCAAATTGAAGTCGGTGCGCTTATGGTCGGCAGGATTTCAAATAACGAAATGTTTACTGCAAGTGTTGTAAAAGGCGATGAAAAAGGCTGTTTTGAATTTGGCGGCTCAACGATCGTTTTACTTCTCGACAGTAAAACAGATGTGCGTTCCGAGTTCTTGGAAAATACTGAGCTTGGTCTTGAAACACTTATAAAGCAGGGCGAAGCAATTTCATATTAACTAACAGGAGAGCTTTTCATGGAAGTAATATCAAATTTTGAGGAATTTGACAAGTACAATACATATTACGGCAACGACCTCGGCGCTGTTATAGACGGGGACGTAACCCGATTCAAGGTATGGAGTCCATGCTCTTATTGTGTGTTTATTAATCTTTACGCAGACGGCGAAGGACAAAACCTTATAGAAACGCTCCCAATGAGAAGAATCGAAAACGGCGTCTGGTACATCGAATTCACCCGAAATTTGGACGGCTGTTTTTACACCTACACCTACGAGTACGATATGAAGCGTTTCGAGGGAATAGACGTCTATGCAAAAGCTTGCGGAGTAAACGGCATAAGAGGCGCTGTAGTCGATCTCTCTACAACCAATCCTGAAGGCTGGGAGAACCACAAGCGTCCGGCACTCTCTTCGCATACTGACGCTGTTATTTACGAAACCCACATCAGAGATTTCTCAATTGATCCATCAAGCGGAGTAAGCGAACAAAATCGAGGTAAATATTTGGCGTTTACTGAAAAAGGAACAAAATGCAAAAACTCATACACTTGTCTATCACACCTTAAAGCTTTAGGTGTTACACACGTTCAGCTTCTTCCAATATATGACTTTTGTACGGTTGATGAGGCGCACCCCGAAAAGAAGCAATACAACTGGGGATATGATCCGAAAAACTTTAACTGTCCTGAGGGATCCTATTCAACCGATCCATACGATCCTAAATGCAGAATAAGAGAGCTTAAGCAACTCATCATGGCTCTCCATGAGGCAGGAATCGGCGTCATTATGGACGTCGTTTACAATCATACTTATCACACTGAAGATTCGCCTTTTCACCTCGCTCAGCCGTATTACTACCACCGTACTAAGATGGGGAAATTTACAAACGGCTCAGGCTGCGGAAACGAAACCGCAAGCAACCATGCAATGATGCAAAAATTCATAGTCGATTCGGTTTTATACTGGGCAAGTGAATACAAACTCGATGGCTTCAGATTTGATCTTATGGGACTTATTGATATTGATACTGTAAATCTTATCAGAGATAAGCTCAACGACATAAATCCGCAGATTTTAATGTACGGTGAAGGCTGGACAGGCGGAGAAAGCGCTCTTAACGCTACAAAGCTCTCCTATAAGTTCAACAGTTACAGCTTCGGACGTGTCGGTCTTTTTAACGACAATCTTCGTGATGCAGTTAAGGGTAGCACTTTTGATTCTTACAATAAGGGCTATGTCAGCGGTAATTTCTATGAAACAACCATTGTAAAGCGTGGACTTGTAGGCTCTGTTCCTCATCATCAGATCGACGGGTATCAGGAGGCTTGCTGGGCATATGAACCAACACAAGCAATAAACTATGTTGAAGCACACGATAATCTAACACTTTGGGATAAGTTGTCTATTAGTGCCAAACACGATTTTTCCGAACCTCAGCGTCAGGATATGGATAAGCTTTCAGCGGCAATTATCTTCTTTTCACAGGGAATCCCATTTATCCAGCTAGGTCAGGACTTTTTAAGAAGTAAGCCTAAGCTTTTGACTGATGATGAAGCGACTGATAACGAAGACAATGCTTTTGAATGGGACAGCTACAACAAACCTGATTTCACTAACAGCATAAAATGGGAAAGAAAGAACACATACAAAAGCATTTACAATTACTATCGCTCTCTTATTAAATTTAGACGTACCCATTCACTTTTCAGGCTTTCGTCTAAATCAGAGATAGAACGAAAAATTTCCTTTCCGGATTCAGGCGACTTTAACATTATCATAGAACGGTTGTCTGACGAAAACGAAACGCTTTTTTTGGTTATAAATCCATATACTGAACAAAGACAGGTGCAAATCGGCGGAACTTTTAAGATTATTTTTGACAAGGATGGAAACGAGCAGTACGAACAGCTTTATGAACGCTTTACTGCTGAACCATTAAGCGCAGTTGTTTTAAAGAAAACGAACTAAATAATATACTTTCGAGCGGAGCAAGTTCTCCGCTCTTTTTTATATAAAAAAAGAAGACGGCTTTTAAACCGTCTTCTTTATCAGTGAATACTTACATTTATTTGGATAAGAAATTACTTTCTTCTCTTCTTAATTGCAACTACGCCTGCAAGACCTGCAGCCATGAAGATTGAAAGACCTACTGCTGCCTGAGCGCCTGTGTTAGGTGTGTTACCACCATTATTGCTGCCAGCTGTTGTAGGAGCAGCTGTTGTAGGAGCTGCTGTTGTAGGAGCTGCTGTTGTAGGAGCCGCTGTAGGATCATCATTACCAGTTGTCGGCTTAGGTGCATTTGTTGGGTCTGTAGCAGGTGCGTCTGTTGGATCTGTAACAGGTGCGTCTGTTGGATTTGTTACATCTGTTGGATCTGTTTCATCTGTTGGATCTGTTGGGATCTCGTTTGTGTAAACGATAGCTGTAGCAGCTACACCATATGAAAGTGTTGCAAAATCCATATTTGTGAACTCATACTCTGTGAATGCAGGAGCATATGTTCCCTCTTCAGCTGCAACTACCTTGAATGAACCAAGTGTAATAGTTGTACCAGGCTCAATTGTATCAGCTACTGAAGCAAAACCATTCAAGAAGAGTGTAGACTCTGTCCAAGCAACCATTTCTGTAGGATCTGTCCATCCGAGAGCTGCCTTTGCATTTGCGTCAACTACGAATGACTCAGGAACATATGAGAGTCCCTCTGGGAGATCCATTCTCATCTGTAATGTACCAAGGTTCTGGTTTGGAGTAACAGCAACTGTGTAAGTTACTTCTGAACCAGGAAGTGCATATGTCTTATCAGGTGTGATAGATACTGTAACGTCGCAAGGCTCTGTTGTTGGCTCTGTTGTTGGCTCTGGCTCTGTTGTGTCAGGCTCTCCTGCAAGTCCTGAAACTGTGAATGTTACAGAAATTGTATCTGCTGCATAGAATGCATCAGCATCGATAGGAGAATCAGCCTTTGTTTCACCATATGTGTTGTAAATTTCAAGTCTTGAATGATCGTTATCCTTTTCAAGGTTACCGAAAACTACCTTTGAAGCATCAAACTCAAATTCTTCTCCGTCAATCTCGATCTTATCAAGTGTTGCTGTCATATTAGGATAATTTACAACTGTGTCAAGGAAGTCGATAACAAATACTCCGAGAGAATCTATCTCATATCCTGTGTTTCCTGCATTATCAGGAATGGTTGATACATCAACTGTAAGTGTATACTGACCATCGCCTTTAATAACTGTTCCGAATGCAGGATCCTTAAATACACTTGGTGTGAAGTCAGACTTTGCAATACCTAAACAAGCATTAATTGCGATATCTGAAGGAGTTGTTGGCTGTGGATCTGTAGGCTGTGGGTCTGTTGGCTGTGGATCTGTAGGCTGTGGCTCTGTTGTGTCAGGCTCTGCTGCAGGGCCAACCATAAGCTTAATACCTACTGAATCGCTTGCTGAACCAACAAGTGTAGCAGTCTTTCCGTCTGCTGTAACTGTGTAAACTACAGCAGCTTTACCCTCATCGTTCCAAATATTTGCCATACCATTAGCATTAGCTGTTGATGTTGTAAGAGACTTACCAACTTCAAATGTGTACTTATCGTTTACAACGATAGTGTTCACTGTAACTGTTACATCTCCGCTGTCAACGCTTATGAATCCAAGGTTTGTAAGTCCTGTTGCAGCCATGCCTGTTGTCTTAGCTGAGTAGTCACCGCTGTCAGCAACAGCTACTGAACCCTTGAATGAAGTCCAGCCTGTTTTCTGGTTTTCAAATGTAACTGTGTTGTTTCCGCCGCCTGTTACTGTGAAGTTGTACTCGATTGAATCGATTGCTTCTTCTGTAGGCTCAACAACAACTGGCTCTGTTGTGTCAGGCTCTGTTGTGTCTGGCTCTGTTGTCGGAGCTTCAGCGTAAACGCCCTTAAGTGTGATACCAGCTGTAGCTAACGGGTCGTTACCATACTCTTTACCGGCTGCGTCTACGAATGCAACTGCAAGGAAGTTAAATCCTGTTGTAATAGCTGCACCCTTGTAACCAACTGTATAAGTACCTGCCTTTGAACAGTCAACTGCCGGACAAGCTGCGTCTGCAGCTGCAGAATAATTCCAGTTGCTGTGCTTATTTCCAATATCCTGGAAAATCAAGTATGCTTGAAGACCAGCATTGTCGTTAGCAATGTCGAATGAAATGTAAAATTCTTCTGCGCCCTCTAATACTTCAGTTCCGGGATTCCAGTTCTGAATAACCTTAAACTGAGCACCTTCGAGCTTTCCTGATCCATTTAACCAATCAGCCTCGATTGGATCAGCAGCAGAAGCTGTTGATAATGATGCAAGTGCAACTGTTGAAATAGAAACAACTGCTGCAAGAGCACCTGCTAAAATTCTTTTTAGCTTCATTAAAATTCCTCCTTAAAAAAGTTTAAATGTAAGTATATCGATTATGATACAGCATTATAATAGCACACCTCTCATCAAAATTCAAGTCATTTTCAATTTTTTTTTAATTTTAATTCTTTTTCGTGATTTTGGGCAAAAATTCGTACTCGTAATTATGCAACTTGTACATATCAAAAAATTTAGTTTGGAAACAATAGGCACAAACTGCTCAAAATTAGGAATAACCGGAAACAAGGCTTAACCGCCGCCAAACAAAAAATCTGCCAATAGCATACTTTACAAAGGCGAACTGTCTGCATTAAGACTTAAAACCGAAAAGGTTTTGAGCGAACGAATTTATGCGAAACCTTTTTCGGAGAGGAGGGGTAGCGGCGTGAGTGCACTCTGATTTTCAAAAAAATCGGAGTAAACGATACATAGCTCACCCCGACGTTGAGCTTGTGACAGGACTCAAACCTGCGACCTTTGCTGTCAGAAATACGAATTCGTAATTCGCCTAGAAAAAAACGCCACTAATATTTTTGTGGCGCCGCTGGAGCTTGTGACGGGACTCGAACCTGCGACCTGCTCATTACGAATGAGCTGCACTACCAACTGTGCTACACAAGCATATAAAAATTCAACTTCATTATTCAATAAGGGGCATAGCCCCGTCATTTAATAATCAATTAGGGCGTTAGCCCTTAGGGTTTCAGCGGAGAATTACATTCTCCCGCTGAAAAACCAAATGGAACCCGCCACTCTGAATTGGAGCAATGCTCCAATTCAGAGCAGGGAAACATTATTGATATTATAATATAAGAAGTCTGTTTTGTCAATCAGTTTGCCGCAAAATTTTAAATAAAAAAGGAGGCAAAAGCCTTGCCTCCACAGTTTTATTTTACCGAATTTTTTGAAACGTTGAATTCAAATTGTTCTTTGCTGTCAGCACCTTTTTTGTCAGAATTTGTCCTTCCGTTTAAAATAACCTCTTTTACCAAAATATATGAAACTGCAAAATAAACAGCAGTATTTATCACAGCACTTTGCTTCAGTTCAATAACGGGATATAAAAACAAATAATTGCAGTATCCGACCAAGCTTATAAAATTCAAAGCAAGCGCAATGATAACCCATCTTTTTTTTAATGTTATAACCGCAAGTATAATTGCCAGTACATCTATAAGGTACGCATACCTTTCGTGCATTGATGAAAGAAACATAATACAGGTAAATGCCGACCATAGTGCTGTAACCAAAAGGTTATAAGAATTGCTTAAATCTACCCTCCTATACACCAACATCACAAGAGCCGCAATCAGAACAGCAAAAGTAAGAATTATTGAAAAAGCTTTAAACATATAATAATATTCGCTGTTTTGCACATTTACCATAAGCATATATAAATTAGGATAATTAAAGCTTATGCGTTTTCCGTAATCCGTTTGTTCAAGATAAACACCTATAATGTCCCAAACAGGTCTTCCCACAATCACCGCCGGCAGACAAAGTATTATATCCACCAAAGGGATTATAAAAAAATTAAGAATAGATACCTTTTTTCTTGTAAAATAGTAATACACAAAAAACGGCAGTATAAATGCAACCTGAAGTTTAAAAGCCAGTGATAGTCCTAAGAATACAAATGGAAGCACCGTGCTTCCTCTTTTTACAAAATAGAGCGCAAGAATAATAAATGCAACATATATAGAATCGCACTGCGCCCAAAAAGCCGAATTAAAAATTATTGTAACAGAACAAAAAACCAATCCATACGTCAAAGCCGATTTTGCATTAGATTTGTTCTTAGCGGATATGTTTACCAACAGAGCGCAGGCAACCGCCAAAACGAAATCAAAAACAACAGATAATAGCTTGTATGCGTACAAGGCTTTGAACGGTAAGAGCGTCAGCAGATATGTAATAATCTGATACGGAATATTATAGTTCCCCACCTTTGTCGCCAAGCCGTCAAATCCGGCGATTTCTATCCTGTTCCACCAGGGGTTTAAAAATGATTTAAAATCGCCGCTTTCAAAATCACGTCCCAACCAGCGAAGAAGCAATCCCAAAATTGTAACGGCAACCAAAAACAGGACAATAATATTTTTCCTGATCCAATCAATAATTTTTGATCTGTCTCTTATACACATCTCCGAGCCCACGAGACAAGAGGCAATCTCG
>USCU01000065.1 GCA_900553335.1 uncultured Ruminococcus sp.
TTCATATACTCTGTATTGGGAGCGACAAAATCGGACATGATTTTGGGAAATTTTGAAAAATAATTATTCCTCTACCTATAAAGCGTTGGAAATGGTATTTACCAACCCCTTTTTGCAAGTTTTTTGTACATAAATGAAATACTTCTTCGCTAGTTGCATATTCCAGAGAACGTGAGGACATGGATTTTCTTGAAAAATCATTTTTCCACTAATCACATGTGGCAGAATGTATAAAGTCAGATGATTTTGAAAAAAAGCAAAAAAATAGGCACTAACCACTTATGGTTAATGCCCTTTGGGGTAATCATTATTTTTCTTTTGTCAATTTCTGATACATTCTCATTAATTCAGCAACACAGTCTGCTTCTGACATTTTAATGCTAAATCCATAAGCATGCATCACTGCTCTGTTATTTGCTTTATGTGCTTTCAGTAATTCTGTTGGCATTGTCAAAGGATCATAAAGATCTGCAAGATTGCTATCTGTATAAAGTGCTCTAGCATTCAAGATAGCCTGTGCCGTTTTTCTTATCTTTTCCTTTTGATCATTTGTTGGAGAAGGCCAAGGGAAATTATTATAAACAATCATATTAGAATAACTATAATCACTCTTTAGTCGACCACATACTGCTCTGGTCCATGCCATATGAACATTGGACATTAGTATTCCAAACTCGTAACTTGTGGCTGACGGCATTGTAAAAAGTTTATCGCCTGGAATTATTTCTCCTTCAAGATAATCCATCGGAATATATCTTCTGTTTTGCGAAGACACCTTTGGTATTGCAATATATGGCGAATACTGTGCAAGTTCTTTCCGTTGTCTTTCATCAAGCAAAAGTATCAACTTTTCTCCAATCTCTCTGCCGGATTCAGATATATCAAATACAGCTAATTTCTCATATTTTCATCTCACAATTAACCCTATATATTTGCTGTGCGACGTTTTTTTTTCTTTTGCCGTCGAGTGGCAGATGTTTTATACTATGTCACTTTCATAAAGTTCTCTTTATCCTTTATTACTTTTCTGTTTTGTCTGATTTAAAAGCAAGATAACCAAAACAGAAATAGCTATACTGCATAGAATGTATGTCCAATTCAAATATGATAGATTGATTAAATTCTGTGCTGATTGATTTTTAATGAAGTTTGTATATGGTGCGTTACTCTTAATCGCTTCCATAACTCCTACAACATTTATCGGTCTTAAATTGTATAAGTACGCACCAAATAAATATATTGCTGCTTTTTCAACGACCGACGGTATTAAAATAGCCAATGCAGCAAGCCATAATTGACATTGCTTGTGGGATTTCTGTAAATATACTGCCCCCAAAAGATATGGCAATACCGCAAGGCAACAGCCCAAAATGACAATATTCTGATGAAGCCCAAAGAGGGCGAAGAATACACGGATAAAAAGATATGTTCCAAATATAATCAACCAATCAATGAGCAAGCCTTTTATTGGTGTGCGCTCTTTTATTGTTTCGTTTTGTAACTGCATTTCATTACCTCCCAAATGGACGCTCCACTTTCGGGAACGTCAAGGTTACAGTTGTTCCACCGCAAGAATTGTTTTTTAGCTCCACCGTGATAGACAGGTCAGTTGCCATTTTCTGAACAAGGTATAACCCCATACCCGTAGAACGACTAAGGTAACTGCCCGTATCTCCAGTAAACCCCTTGTCGAAAACAAAAGGTAAGTCAGACAACGGTATGCTTGTGCCGTTGTCTTTCATAGATAAAGAAATCTGTTCATTATCCGCACTATCAGCAATGGAAAAGAGAAGTCGAGGAGCAGGATTGTTCCCCGTATATTTCACACTATTGCTGATTATCTGTCCTAAAATGAACATCAAACCTTTTTTGTCAGAAATCACTTGAGCATCGTTTTCGGTATATTCAACAGAAAATCCAGCTTCTTCAAGAAGCGTTAAATTATCTTCAACTGCTTCACGACAAATTTCAAGAATTGAAAGCGGCTCAAAAAAGTAATCCTTATGAGTAGCCCCAAGCCTTGAAAAGTATAGAATTTGTTCTATATCCTGTCGGGTATGGTCGCGTACATACAGCATACGGGTATGAACCAAAGGGGACATTTCATCTTTTCGATTGTCCAGTAGCAAGGTCATAAGGGATAGCGGCTTTTTGATTTCATGTACCCAATTTTCAATGTAGTGTTGATAATCTGTAACTGTAATTTTCTGTTCGTTGATATATTCCTGCTGCGTCCTCAAATGCTGCCCCAATTCACAGATATAAGGGCGTAATACTGCGGGAACAGCTTCACACAGTAAGTATTCGTTGGTATCGTCTGGCTCCAATAGAAAACGCCGAAAAATAGCGTCTGTCTTGTTGCGTTTTCTGATTGATATAGCAAGCGGGATAGCAAGTGTGGCAAATGATACGAAAATGATCAATGCAACATAATTGATAAAATAATCTGGATTAGCCAGCCAGGCAAGGAATATAAAGAATACGTCCAAACAGGCAAGTGTGATAATCCATACACGATTAGAGGAAATATAGGTTAAAAATATTTTTAGCTTCTTCATAATCGCACCTGCTCTTTCAAGCGGTAGCCTTGTCCGCGTACTGTTTCTATCCGTTCTTCAAGACCAAATTCACGGAGCGTTTTCCTCAATCGCGTAAAAGTTACTTGCAGCGCATTTTCGTCAATGCATTCTTCCGTTCCCCAAAGCACGTTGCACAGCTCATGTTTGGTAACAAGATTAGGGCTTTTCTTCAAAAGCGCAAGCAATATTTTTCCCTCATTGGGTGGCATGAGGGAAGAACTCTTCCCCACATAAATTGTAAAGGTGTTTGGGTCAAGTAAAAATCCGTTCCCGTCCAGTAAGCCTTGCCGTATCTGTTCCTCTTTGCGTCGTAATAAATTTTTAATGCGGGCAAGCAGGCGCTCTATATTACACGGCTTTGTTAAGTAGTCATCAGCTCCCAATCCTAATGCGTGAAGTTCGTCCTGCAATTTATCTCTTGCTGTCAATACCAACACTGTTCCAAGCTGCTTTGCTTTTAATTCTTTGCAGATTTCAAAGCCGGAATGAAATGGAAGATTTATGTCAAGTAAAACCAAATCGGGGGAATACTCTGTAATTTCCGGTATTGCGTTTTCAAAATCAAATAACGAGGCTGTTTCATACCCCGACTTTCTCAATAAATCCGTCAGTTCTTCCCGCATATAAACATCATCTTCAACTACCATAATTCGTGCCAATACGACCACCTCCTTTCACGTAAGCCTGTTATGAATTAGGCTTGTAATTTATTTTTCCGATTTCCCGTGTAGCTGTCCGCGCAACAGCCACACCGTAAATTGCCATAATAAGAACGACAGTAAATGCCATAATAATCAACAACGGATAAGATTGCCCGATCCTTGTGCTGTCAGAGTATAAATGCTGCTGCATTGCATAAAGACCAACCGTACCACTTATACAAGCCAACATTAGGGGGAGTAGAAAATACCATAAAACTTGTTTATAAATTGACCGTTTTATCTGTTCTCGCCTCGCACCCAAAATTGAGAGTGTCAAATATCTTGATTTTGTCGATTGCATTTGTGTTAAGAATTGCAAAGCAAGCAATGCACACGCGATAATCAATAGCATAAAGCCCATATATAAAGTCATGTAACTCCCGGAGATAAGATAAAATAGTTGCCGCCCGAAATTATCAAGATAGCTTTCGTAATACAGACCGGACGGCTTCAGCAAATCGCGTGCTTCCATAACGGACAGCATCAGTCCGTTTGCTTCTACAATCTCATTCGGAATACAGAAATTCCAATATACAGAACAGGTGTCCGGGTCTACATAGTTATGATATATCTCGTCGGAAACAATCAATGCGGTTACAATTTTAACATTTTCATCAGCAGTAAGTCCTTTCATCGGTACAGACGGAACAAGTGTAACTGACTTTTTGTCAATGGAAATCAACGCATTACCGCTTGTCTGTGCGTTCTCTGCAATCCTGTCTAACAGAGCAACGGTATCTTCCTGTTCATCTTCTAAAAAGTCCGGGTTGAGGTAAAAAACAGCTTCGTCATTTTCAAGATTTATTTGCTTTTCTCCTGCGGCTTCCAACAGGCGATTATATGATGAAACTGGGAGCATATAAGGAGAAACACTCCCCGTATCAATAAATCCAAGCAGATTAAGGGCTGCGGGTTGATGTGAACCAAATTCGTAACTGGCAGCTTCTTGTGTCGCAGGGTCTATTACACCCTCTGGCAAGTTTTGAACAATCTCTTTTCTTAATACAGACCAGTCAACAAAGGATTTCATTTCCCCGGAAGCAGGACGTTTCATGTTCCCTGTTTCCATACGGTTAAGATTAGCTACATAAACTCGCATTTGGTCGTCGGAAAGGTATTGCTCAACATTCTGTTCTTCGCCCATTACTGTAAAATCATAAACAGCAGAAGTTCTTGTTAATTCATTCCCATGCGACATAATAGTTGCAGAACCATTTGCAATAAACATAATGGTAAGCATCATCAGAATAGACGCAACACTAATTGAAATATATTTATAAACAACATTCTCGTGAAGCTGTCGCAAAGTAAATACATAAAGTCCATTTGTCGCTTTCCGTTTGTTAGAAGCAGCTACTATACTTAAAAGCCGGGCAATGCCTCGGATAAAAAGAATTGTTCCAACAATTCCAAGCAGGACAGCAACAAGCAGCATTACACCACCGCCAGTCATGAAGTGTTCTATGACAACCCAGTATGCAACAAGTAAAACTGCCGTACCAATTACAAGGGATAGCAAACTTCCGTGTGTGCTGCCCGTGTGTTGTTTTTTTCCCATTTCTCCATAAAGCAGTTGGTGGACTTCTTTCTTAAACAATTTTCCGCATAGTATAAACAACGCCACACATTGGATGATTAAAAATCCCAATATCGTAAAGAAAACTGCGCTTAATGAAAAACTTGATTGATGTGCAATAACACCGTGTCCGACTAAACGTGCCGTTGCAAGGCTGATAACTTCGGATAGAAAACCACCGCAGATAAGTCCACCCAAGAGGGCGACAAGTGAAGTGATAAGCCCCTCCGTCATAATTTGCGTAAATAATCGGGTCTTTGTCATACCAAACATCAAATATAATCCTAGTTCCCGGCTGCGACATTCGAGCTGATACTTATTTGCAAATACTACAAGGAAAAATACAAATAATAATGCACAAACATAGACAGTAGGTAAAAGGTTTGTAAGCAGCCGTTCCACGGCATCGCTTTCAAGGCTGCTTAAAAAGCGTATAACGTCCTGCGCTCCGAGAGAAAGCACAATGTAAAATGCCGCTACCGCCGTTACCATTGTCAGAAAGTAAATCAGATTTTCATTGCGGCTACGTTTGGAATTTCTCCATGCAAGGTTAAAGAACATTTGCGCTCCCTCCTCCCATTTGCGCCATTACCTGTAATATGCGCGCATAAAATTCTTCCCGTGTTTCTGTCGGAACTTTGCGACGCAATTCATGGAAAATAACGCCGTCCTGTATGAACAAAATGCGGGAACAGAAACTTGCTGCGTTAGGGTCATGCGTAACCATTAAAATGGTACGTCCTTGCACTTGGTTGACTTCCTGTAATTTTTCCATAAGCAACCGTGCAGCTTTTGTGTCTAATGCGCCTGTCGGCTCATCAGCCAAAATAATATCTGGATTAGAAATCAAACTACGGGCTGCGGCTACACGCTGCTTTTGACCGCCGGACATTTGCGCCGGAAACTTTGAAAGAACATCAGTAATTCCAAGAAATCCGGCTATATCATTTAGGTGCTTTTCGGCTATGGAACTATCTATATTGTGAATGGATAAGGGCAACAGAATATTTTCTCTGCCTGTCAAATTATCAAGCAAAGCAAAGTCTTGAAACAGATAACCAATTCTATTTCCACGGTATTCCGCTAACTTAGCACCGTCAAAGGCACTTATATTCGCCCCGGAGAGCAAAATTTGTCCAGAGGTAGGTTTAATGACCGTAGCAATACAATTTAATAATGTTGTTTTCCCGGAACCGCTGGCTCCCATAATTCCCAAATATTCGCCACTTAGAACATCAAAGGTAATTCCGTTTAGTGCTTTTGTGGGAACGCCCTCTTTGGAATATGCTTTGTGCAGGTCGCGTACTTCTAAAAGTTTTTTTGTATAATCCATTCTTAACACCTCTTTTTTGTTCATACTTTTTTACAATTAAAATTTTACTACACAAAGCATAAATACACCACTTACATTTGATGTAAGGTTCCTTTGTTTGAATTTCACCGCTATTCTTTATGCTGCTTTTCATCTGTCACCAGACATTCTATCTTCTACAAAATATTCACTATATATCATAGTCGGTTGACCGAGTAATAACAACACACTATTTACCATCTATCATATTTATCCGCATTAAAAAAGGACGCAGGATTTCTCCCACGTCCTCACATCTATCTGGCTTTATCTTCTCTTACTTTCGGTGCTTCCTTATGTGCCGCTTCCTGCTTCCACCGGATCATATGGTTGGTTATGATAAGTTTCAAATAATCTTCCCCACTCAATCCCACGCATTTCACTTTCCACATCACTAAATACACCAGAAATCCAGTCTATCACACTTGTAAAATATGTTTTCAATTCCTGTATGTCTGTATCATGACGGTGCTGGCTCATATATGCTTCAACATCTTCATCTACCCCTTCACTATTTTAAATATCTTCGGTAACTATCCAGAACTAAATCTGTAACACCGCTTTTATAGATTTTACGGATATCAACAATCTGTTC
>USCU01000066.1 GCA_900553335.1 uncultured Ruminococcus sp.
GCTTCCTGCTGTTCAGTGCCGGTAAATGGAATCGAACAAGTTTTTGCTGCCATTATTTAACCTCCTTAAAAAATTTGTATACAGCACGGTGTTTTGACCGTTGACACAATCTAATATCAAATTCGGCTTAATCTATTTGTACTGTAGAATTTTGTTAACCCATGCTTACACATATACCATTATAACAAAAAACGATGTTTTTTGCTATTATCGACTTGACCTAAAATTACTCAAATTATTGTGCAAATTTGCTAATATGTATAATTTTATATGGGATTTAGCGCAATATCAAAGCCCGCATATGGCTAAAATGTTGCATAATATAGCATTATGACTATGATTTCATATCAAACATTGTGCATAGTGACGATATTTACAAATGTTTGCAATATAAAAAAACACATATGATATATATTTATGAAAGGAGAACCTTGGAAATGACAATAGCCAGTCATATAAAAACGTATATGCAATCATTCCATTTTTGCATTTTACATTTTATTAGACATATGATATACTCATGGTTGGAAAAATTATGAATTTCTGACGTACCCCACCATATATTGAAAGCCCCGAGGATTTTTTTCTTCGGGGTTTTTCTTTTAAAAAACGGCTTCTAAGCTTTAAACTTGATTTTAAAAAGGAGTGTAAAAGTGTGAAAATTATTTTTGCGAGGCATGGACAGACTGATTATAATGTAGAAGAGAGGGTTTGCGGAATAAGCAGAGCTGTGCTTACCGATGTTGGAAAACAGCAAGCAAGAGCGCTTGGCGAAAAGCTTAAGGAAAAAGATGTTGATATTATAATCTGCTCACCTCTTCAGCGTGCTGTTGATACGGCAAAGCTTGCAAATGAAACGCTTAATAAGGAAATAATTATAGATGAACGATTTACCGAATGGGATTACGGAAGTTACGAAGGTATAAAGTTATAAGATGTTTTTGACGAGTTCCAAAAGGCGAAGCTTCAGTTCGGCGTAAGACTTGGCGGAGGTGAGTCTGTAATGGAGCTTTCGCACAGGGTTTTTTGTGCTATCGACGATATACGGAAGAGATACAGTGACAAAACGATACTCATAGTGTGTCACGGCGGTATTTGCAGAGTTGCAAAAATGTATTTTGAAGATATGACTATGAATGATTTTGAGCATTTTTTTATGGAGAACGGAGAAATAATTGAGTATTTTCTATAAAGAAACAGCTAAAATTATGGCAATTCTGCTTGACTTTTTTAGAATAAATCTGTATAATGATAAAATGAATGTGCAACAAAATTTATATTGTTGCAGATGATCGAAATTTAGAATTGGGAGGAAGTAAAGTTGCGTAGAGTGAAAAAGCCCGTTTTCTTTATTGTCGTAGCTGTTATTGCTATATTGGCTTATCTTACAATGTTCGGCATTCACGGACAGTACGGCGATACAAGAGTAACATATATTAAGGGCGTTGATGAGATCAGATGGGGTATTGATATCCAAGGAGGAGTAAACGCTACTTTTGAACCTGCTGACGGTTATGACGCTTCTGCGGATGACATGAATGCGGCAAAGAGCCTCATTGAGCAGAGATTGGTTTTTAACAATATAACAGACAGTACGGTTTATGTTGATGAAAACGAGAAAAGAGTTGTTGTTGAGTTCCCTTGGCAGGCAGGAGATACGGATTTTGACCCTGAAGCTGCTATTAAGGAGCTTGGAGAAAGTGCGATCCTTACATTCAGAGAGGGAGCGCAGGACCCTGACGGAACAGTAATTTTAACCGGAGAACATGTTAAAAATGCTGAGGCAGGATATCAGCAGAACGACCAAACAGGTTCAAACGATGTCGTAGTAAGTCTTGAATTTGATGATGAGGGTACTAAAGCCTTTGCTGAGGCTACATCAAGGCTTGCAGGAAGCGGAAGTATTTCGATTTACATGGACGATGAATGTCTGTCATATCCTACAGTAAATTCAGCCATCACTGACGGAAAATGCGTTATTGAGGGTAACTTTACATACGACGAAGCGAATAAGCTCGCCAACAATATCGAAGCCGGCTCGCTTCCGTTTAAGCTTGAAGCAACGGGAACAAGCATCGTTTCGCCGACTTTGGGCGGAGGAGCGCTTGATTCGATTTTGATCGCAGGCGTAATTGCTTTCGTTCTCATCGCAATTTATATGATAGTTGTTTATCGCCTTGCAGGTGTTGTTGCTACAATTTCGCTATTTGGACAGGTTGTATGTACAATAGCTGCGATTTCAGGATTTTTCCCGAACATTTCAAGTTTTACGCTTACAATCCCAGGTATTGCAGGTATTATCCTTGCAGTCGGAATGGGCGTTGATGCAAACGTTGTAACATTTGAAAGAGTAAAGGAAGAGCTTAAAAACGGAAAGACCTTAAACGGAGCTATTGAAGTTGGATTTAAAAAGGCATGGAGCGCTGTATTTGACAGTAACATTACAGTTGTATTTGTCGCAATAATCCTTATGGGAGCATTCGGACCTACAGACAGCTTGTTTGCAAAGCTTCTTAACTTTGTATTCTTCCCGTTCGGAGCTTCTACAGCAGGAACAATCTATTCACTGGGATATACGCTCCTAGTCGGAATCATATTAAACTTCATATTCGGAATTTTTGCAACAAGACTTATGCTTTCGGCATTGTCAAAGTTTAAGTGCTTCAAAAAGCCAAGTCTTTACGGATTAAGACAAAAGGCAAAAGAACTTAAGACTCTTAATGTTTACGCAAGGAGAAAAATTTTCTATATAGTATCTGTTGTTATAATTGCAGCTGCAGCTTTAGTTTCTGTAATCGGCGGAGTTGACCTTGCAATTGAGTTTAAGGGCGGAACGCTGATAGAATACTCTTATGAGGGCGACATTGACACAAAGGCTGTCGAAGATGCAGTAAACGAGGCGATCGGAGAGTCTGTAACTGTAAAGACCGGAGAGAGCATGGCAAACGATTCTAAGACTGTTACTTTGTCGTTCGCTTCAAAAGATGGACTCACAAATACAAAACAGACAACTCTTACAACTGCTTTGCAGGAGAAGTTTGCTGATAACAAACTTGAGGTTTACTCATCAAGTGACGTTTCACCGTCAAACGGTAAGGAATTTTTCCTGAAGTGTTTTGTAGCGGTAGCATTTGCTGCGGTAATTATGATTATCTACATCGGCTTCAGATTCAGAAAGATCGGCGGTATCTCTGCCGGATGTATGGCAGTAGTTGCGCTTATCCATGATGCGCTTATGGTATTTGCATGCTTTGCATTCTTCAGATTTGATATAGACGATAACTTTATGGCGGTAATCCTCACAATTTTGGGATACTCCATAAACGCTACTATTATCATTTATGATAGAATCAGAGAGAATAAGCGCCTTTATGGTAAGAAGCCTCTTGATGAGCTTGTAAATATGTCAGTCACACAAACGATCGGCAGATCTGTTCATACAAATGTAACTACGATTATTTCGATGGCAACTGTATGTGTAGTTTGCTTGATAACAGGAGTTACAACGATAATTCCGTTTGTATTCCCAATCATTATAGGAATGCTTGCCGGAGTTTACTCCTCGAACGTGGTTGCTCCTACACTTTGGGTAATGCTTCAAAACAGAAAGGCTGCCAAGGAGAAAAAGTAGTATTTAAAACGTATAATAAAAACAGGACGAGGCTTAAATTAATAAGCTTCGTCCTTTTTATTGCTTGCTGCGGAAAATGTTCTAACGATTTTTATTCCAAGTAAAAGTGTATTCCGGCTCTTTAGTCAGTTCATCTAAACTTTCAGAAGTTCTTGTTAAGCCCTCCTTGAGATAAAAC
The DNA here is from genome assembly GCA_900553335.1 of uncultured Ruminococcus sp. Taxonomy (GTDB): domain Bacteria; phylum Bacillota; class Clostridia; order Oscillospirales; family Ruminococcaceae; genus UMGS1601. The sequence continues at coordinate 3,810 of USCU01000066.1, forward strand.
TTCACCGCCCGGTTGTTTTTCTTATAAACATTAAGATAAAACGAGGGGTAAATTTCCTTGATATAGGAAAGGAGGCTTTTGCCGATTCCCGTAGAACGGACAGACTGATCTACAAAAATCCCGGCAAGATAATTCCCTGTCATGCCGGCAAACCCTAAAACTTTTCCGTTATGGTCCTCGTATACAAAAACGGTTGCTTTTAAAAGCTCGTTTTGTACGGACATATAATTTGCTTCCCAATACTCTTTTGGAATGAAGTTATGTGCGTCAATATTCCCTTCTAGCCAAATCTTCATGACTTGTTTTGTGTCGTTTATACTAAATCTTCGAATCATTTCTTAGCTCCTGTTTTGGAATGAAAGGATCGTTTTTAGGTGTTTTGTCCGTAATAAGCGTTTTTGCCGTGTTTTCGGAAATAATGCTTATCCTGAAGCTCTTTTGGTGCAGGAGCAGCAGAAGAGTTTATAAGCTCGGTGCGGTATGCCATTTTTGCGATCTCTTCCAGCACTACAGCGCATTCAACTGCTTTTAAAGCTGTAGTTCCCCAGGTAAACGGACCGTGATTTTTGCAAAGCACCGCAGGAGTTGCCAAAGGGACAAGCGAGCGTTTTTTAAATTCCTCAGCAATTAAAAGCCCTGTGTTGACTTCGTAGTTTTGTTCGATTTCTTCTTTGGTAAGGCATCTCACGCACGGAACATTTCCGTATATATAATCCGCATGGGTAGTTCCGTAGCAGGGAATATCTCTTCCCGACTGCGCCCAGGAGGTTGCGTATGACGAATGTGTGTGAACGATCCCGCCTATGTTTTTAAAAGCTTTATAAAGTTCAATGTGCGTGGGTGTGTCGGAGGAGGGATTAAGACTTCCTTCAACTTTGTTTCCGTTTAGATCCATAACCACCATGTCATCAGGTGATAAAAGGTCATATTCAACGCCGCTCGGTTTTATTACAAAGCAGCCCGATTCACGGTCTATTGCACTTACATTTCCCCATGTAAAGGTTACAAGTCCGTATTTTGGCAAAAGCATATTTGCTTTATAGACCTCTTCTTTTAGTTTTTCAAGCATTTTTTCTCTCCTAAATGTATTTTGAAGCGTTTTGTTCCAGCATTAACGCTTTCTTGTAGCTTTCCATAAACTTCTCAAATCCTGAAACATCCTCGCTGCAAGGCTCTATGTCTACAGTTTTGCTATCGGCAAAAACCTTTTTGCTTAAGAAATCTGACAAGACGGTTTCTTCATCATTCATAAAAGCTGCTAAAAGAGCCATTCCCCAAGCTCCGCCCTCACCTGCTTCTGCTGTAACGCTTGTTTTAACATTTGCTGCCGCAGCCATTATCCTCTGACCGACCTCAGGAGTCTTGAAAAACCCACCGTGGCAGTTAAGCTTGTCGATAGCAACATTTTCTTCATCAAACAGTATATCAAGACCGATCTTAAGTGCTCCTAGAGCGGAATACATATGCGCTCTCATGAGGTTTGAAAGTGTAAACGAGGAATTTTCTCTTCTTATAAAAAGGGGACGTCCGCTTTCTGTTTCGGTTATGTTTTCTCCTGAAATATATCCGTAAGGCAAAAGACCTCCGCAGTCCTTTTCTCCTGACAAGGCGGATCGGTATAATGTGCTGTAAAGCTCGTCCGGAGTTACGTTTTTACCGAAAGCTTTTAAGACGTCGTCAAACAATACCGCCCACGAATTTATTTCTGAGGTGCAATTGTTTGCATGAACCATAGCTACAGGCACTCCGTCAGGCGTAGCAACGATATCTATCTGAGGATATACCTTGTTTAAGTTCTTTTCAAGTACTACCATTGCAAAAACCGAAGTTCCGGCAGATACGTTTCCTGTTCGTTTCGATACGCTGTCAGTCGCAACCATGCCCGTTCCGGCATCACCCTCAGGAGGGCATAGAGGAATGCCCGGTGAAAGCTTGCCGCTTGGATCAAGTAAAGCAGCTCCTTCTTTTGTAAGGTGTCCTGCACATTCTCCTGCGGTTAAAATGTTTGGAAAAATGTCCGAAACAGTAAAGTTGTAACCGCTTTCCCTGACAAGCTTATTGAACTTATCTTCCATTTCTTTGTTGTAGTAAAGCGTTTTGGAATCAATAGGGAACATTCCTGAAGCATCTCCTATTCCCAAAACGTTTTCGCCTGTCAAAAGGTAATGAACATATCCTGCGAGAGTTGTAACCTTTTTTAAGCTTAACAAATGAGGCTCTTTGTTAAGTATTGCCTGATAAAGGTGCGAAACGCTCCACCTTTCGGGAATGTTAAATTCTAAAAGCTTGGAAAGCTTCTTTGAAGCCTGAGCTGTAGTATTATTTCGCCATGTGCGAAACGACGTAAGAAGTTCATCGTTTTTATCAAGCGCAATATATCCGTGCATCATAGCGCTTATCCCGATAGCTCCTGTTTTTTCTAGATGAATATCGTATTTACTTTTGATATCTTCGCTTAGTGAGCGATATGCGCTTTGAAGCCCTGAAATAATATCTTCCTTTGAATAAGTCCATATTCCGTCTTGAAGCTTGTTCTCCCATGTATGGCTTCCCGATGCAAGGCACTGGTTGCCAGAACCTATAAGCACTGCTTTTATTCTTGTTGAACCGAATTCGATTCCAATAGCGGTTTTTGCCGATTTGATATCGTTTATTTCCTGCTGCATAATTTCCTCCTAATTAGTTTAGCTAAGGACATTGTAGCACATAACGCTATGCTTTTCAAGGAGTCTTTGAGCTAATCCGCATTAATTTAAATCGGAGCAATGCTCTGCTTTGCTCGCAAGGAGCAGAGCGTGGCGTCTGATTGCAACCTGCGCAGGGAGTGTTAGCTCCTCAGGGTTTCAGTGGGAGATTATAACTCCCACTGAAATTCTGAAATGGAACCCGCCGCCTAAAGAGGCGGGGGACATCTGCGCTTAGGTTATTTCGCAG
>USCU01000067.1 GCA_900553335.1 uncultured Ruminococcus sp.
GATTTTCTCTCAAGGTGTCGCTGCGTCGGCGCATGTCCGCCTACGCGACAATATTTTAAAAGTGTGCTTTTTCAACAGACTAAAAGCAGAGCACGGCAGTTTTACCGACTCTGCTTTTTCCATAAGGGGCTGAGCCCCGTCATTCAACGTTTTTGATGGGTGAACTATATCCCCCGCCGAAAAAATCAAGTGAAACCTGCCGTCTATAGAGGCGGGAAACATCTTAATTTAGTTATATTTTAAACCTTATGAGCGCTTAAGTATTTAAGCTTTGTTGCCTGACCGCCTCTTATATGCCGCTCATTTTTATTTATCTCAAGCACTTCTTTTACCTTTTGATAAAGTCCGGGATTTACCTTTTTAAGCTTTACGGAAACATCTTTATGTACGGTGCTTTTGCTTATTCCGAATTCCTTTGCACAAGCACGCACAGTTGCTCTGTGTTCGACGATATATTCGCCGAGAAGCACGCATCTTGTATCGTCTGACAAATTCATTTAACGCACTCTCCCCTTGTTCTTTTTGTAAAATATATGCTGTCTTGCGTTAACATAGAACTTGTAATTTAAATATTAAAAACGCTCTGCAGATTTGAACAGAACCAGTAAAAACGGACAATGAAAAAAAGCCCCCTCCTATGGTATAATGAAAAAAACCATAGGAGGAATTTTTATGTCCAGAAATTACAGGCACATTAAGCAATATGAAAAAGAGATATTAGAATTAAAAAATCAAGGATTAACACAAAGGGAAATAGCAGAAAAATTAGGTTTTAGTAAAACCCAAATAAGAGAATTTTTCCACAGATATAATAGAAATCAAAGAAAACTGTCAGCAGGAATAGAAATAAAACCAAAAGGTAGACCACGAAAAGATGGAACCGAACTGCCGCCATCTATTCAGCGATTAAGCAAGCTAACCCAATTACAATATGAACTTGCAGTAAAAGAAAGACAAATTAAGAGGTTAAAAATGGAAAATGAATTAATGCGGGATTTTCTCTCGCTTACAGAAAGGAAGTGAGAACAAGCGTAAAGTATTTGGTTATCTACCGTCACAAAGAAAAGTATTCAATTAGTGAGATGTGTAGATATTTCAGCGTGTCAAGAAGTGGTTACTATGATTATGTAAAAAGAATGGATACACCGGCAAAGGACTTACTGCTTGCCGAAAAGATAAGAGAATGTCAGGACAATTGCGGTAAAACCTATGGATACCGTAGAGTGCATATTTGGTTAGAGCGTAATGGTATTCATCACAATCCTAAAACAATACTTAGAGTTATGCAGAAATACAATCTTTTATCAGTAGTCAGAAGAAAGAAATATCGTAACTATAGTACAGTTACACACAGATATTCTAATTTGTTGAATCGAGATTTCAAAGCAGACAGACCGAATCAAAAGTGGGTTACAGATATTTCGTACATTCATACAAAGCAAGGTGTGTTGTATCTTTCGGTAATCAGAGATTTGTACGACAACAGCATTGTTGCATACAAAACCGGTACAAAACAAAATATTAACCTTGTACTTTCTACAATCAGAGCAGCCAAGAAAAAAGAAAAAGTCACTGCAGAGTTACAGCTCCACAGTGACCAAGGCTTTCAATACACTTCAAATCAGTATTATCGCCTAACTAAATCATACGGCATAACACCGTCAATGTCAAGACGTGGAAATCCATATGATAATGCTATGGCTGAAAATTTCTTTTCCATTCTCAAAACTGAGTGCATATACCGAACAAAGTTACGAACCTATGAGGAGGCTCGTCTCCTCATAAGTCAATACATCCATTTCTACAACAACGAAAGAATCCAGTTAAAAACAAAACTGACTCCGATGGAATATCGAAATCAGTTTGTTGCTTAATTTAAATATTTACACCATAGGGGTGGTTTTTGTACTGTCCGCACAATTTGGGGCAGTGCAATTTATTGCAAAGCGTTTTATATGTACTATTAGATTTTGTAAAATCCTGCCGAACAAGGTGCTGCATTTATCACTCCGCCATTTTTATACGCCTTTTCGCCAAACGTATAGATCTCATCACCTAAAACATAATCGCTTTTAAAGCTTACGGGTTTATCAGACGGGTTTATAATCACCATTATTTTTTCTTCTTCCATAGCCCTCACAAAAACAAGCGGATAAGCGTTTTTCTCACAATATATAAATTCTATTTTTCCTTTGCTCTGTAAAGCTTTGTGCGACTGACGAATGCCAATCAAACGCTTAACCTCGCTATAAATGGAATTTTCATCGGCCATTGATTTTATTACGGTAGGTCTGTTAGGGTCTGAATCCTGACTTATATAAAGCTCATTCTCGTCCGCTTCACTGAAGCCTGCGTTTTTTGTATTATCCCATTGCATAGGAGAACGTGAGCCGGTTCTTCCATATCCGCCTTCAACAGAGCTGAGTCCCTCAACGTATCGCATACCGATCTCATCTCCATAGTATATAAACGGCGCACCGGGCATGGACAGCAAAAATGCAAATGCAATTTTTATCTCATCTTCACTTAAAAAACGTGCAAGCCTGTCCATATCATGATTTCCCGAGGGAATGCAAATAAGGCCCTTTCGCTCTGACTTTTCATAGCTCTCTTTATACTTATTTACAAATTCGGATACATCTCCCTTTCCCCTGCGCGAAAAGAAAGGCTCGGCGCATCTGAAAAGATCGTTGTAATGAGAAGGTCCAAAATGAAGCAGAAAGTCCATATGAAAACCACCCTGCAAAGATTTATCAGGCTCTCCCCATTCGGAAACCATAGCAGAACCAGGAAACTCTCTGTCAAGAAATTCCCGAACATTTTGCCAAAGCTTTATTGTTCCCTTGCCGTCCTCGTCATGTTTCACAAGCGAGCCTGCCATGTCAACACGGAAACCGTCGCATCCCATGTTAAGCCAAAAACGCATCACATCCTTGAGCGCTTCAAGAGTAGCTCTCGGTCCTTCATCATCCATAGACTGCTGCCACTTTTTATCGGGGTTAGGCCTATAAAATCCATAGTTTAAAGCAGGCTGATGAGTAAAGAAATTCACAGCGCACGAGCCGTCACGATCTCCTACTCCCCTAAGGCTTCCCATTCCATCAGGCTCTTCCCATATACTGTTCGTCCATACATATCGGTCGGTATATTCGTTGCGTTCGGCCTTCATTGATTCTTTAAACCACTTGTGCTCCCAAGATGTATGCCCCGGAACAAGGTCAAGAAGAATGTGCATATCACGCTTATGAACCTCTTCAAACAAGCGCTTCAAATCCTCGTTAGTGCCGTATCGCTCTGCGGTTTTATAATAATCCGAAACATCATATCCTGCATCACCGAACGGAGATTCAAAACAAGGATTGATCCAAAGTGCTGTACAGCCAAGCTCCTTTATATAATCGAGCTTCTCGATAATTCCACAAAAATCTCCGATTCCGTCAGCGTTTGAGTCTTTAAAGGACTGCGGATATATCTCATAAAAAATTGCGTCATCAAGCCATTCAGGCTGTCTTGCTTTCATAATAATTCTCCTCATCAAGTTGTTTTATTTTTCTATAGTATATCATAGAGAACGATTAATTTCAAGATTTTAATATACGTTTTCTGTGGCATCTGTATTAAATAGTGTCCGAAACAGAAATCATTATTCTGAGTAGATAGATAAGCAAATTACAAACGGTAAAGTATATCGGCTGCAGTAAATGTACGGTAACATTAAGCAACGAACAGCTTTATAGTCACTTGTAGTTTTAGAGATACGATGGTATAATAACATTAAGAGAAAACAGCTTATCACTGTTTCATCGTGCATTCACACTATCTGGCTTCGCCTTCCCTTAAGAACATTGAATCATCAACTTGCGGCTGCCGCCGCTTTGTCGGCTTTGCCGATGATTGTGATAAATCGCAACTAAATTGTGGTATACTATTAAAAAAGCTTTTGAGGTGATTGCCATTTACAAACCGAAACTTAAAAAAGATATACGATGCCCATTTGAGTACAGATTGAATATATTTAGTAGAAAAGCATAAAACACACAGACTACTATACAACTCATCATTCCGTCTTTGCAAGATATTCTTCCGCAAAATGTACGGCAACAGCACCGTCAGAGGCAGCGGTAACGATCTGGCGAAGTGCCTTTGTTCGGATATCACCCACAGCAAAAACACCATCTATATTAGTTTTGGTACTTTCATCTGCAACCACATATCCGGACGGATCAAGTGTAACGCTGTTTTTCAAGAATTCTGTCGCAGGACTTCTTCCTATGCTGACAAAAACTCCGTCACAGGCAATGTCCGTTATTTCCTGCGTATTCACATTTTTGATTTTAACACCTGTGATCCGGCTGTCGGTAATCAGCTCCGATACTGTACTGTTCCATAAAAACTCCACATTTTTTGCTTGCATTAAAGGCTCGTGATAAATCTTTGTAGCTCTGAGACTGTCACGACGATGTACAACATACACCTTTGCGGCAAGACGGGACAGATACAATGCATCGGACGCAGCGGAATTACCTCCGCCTACAACAAGAACTGTTTTATCCTTATAAAACCTTCCGTCACAATGTGCACAATAGTGTACGCCCTTTCCTATAAGCTCCTGTTCCATTGGCAGACCCAGTATTCGGGGATTAGCACCGGCAGCGATTACAACGGTTTTCGCATAAAATGTTTCGTTTGCTGTTTCCACCATTTTCACTTTTGCAGAGAAATCAACTGATGTAACCTCTGCATATTCGGTTTTCGATCCAAATCGCTCTGCACCTTGCTGCATTTTCATGCCAAGCGCAAAACCGTCTATACCATCTTCAAATCCGGGATAATTATCAATCTCTCCGGTAAGCGCCATCTGGCCGCCTGCCGACATACGTTCGATTACAAGCGTATTAAACCCTGCACGGGCTGCATATAGAGCGGAAGTATATCCGGCGGGACCGCCTCCGATAATGATCATATCATAAACATTCTGCATATTTATGCCTCCTGTCCTATCATATTGAATTAAAAAGCGAACCGTACCTACGATTTTATCATAGACACGTCATATATATTGCTTGCATTCGGTACAAATATATTACGAAGCTGTTCTCTCATTAGTCACGGATTCATAAATCCGCAAACCGCATGCAAGATTAAAACAATCATAGCCGTTTCCGGTAAGAATGAGGCAGGCAATGTAGCTGCTCAGTCCGATGTGGCAATGAACATAAACAGGCTTGTTTTTTGGGATTTCACCGATACGCTCCTGCAAAGAATCCAGCGGGATATTCATAAATCCCTCTGTCTTGCCGCCGATAGTGATCTTCTTCATAATAAATCCCTCTTTTCGAAAGGAGTTTTTACAATGGAACAAAACTTATTTGAAGGCGTTTATCGGGAAATTTTCCCGTTTTGGAATGAGATTTCGGAATCTGATCGGGAGTTTATCTGTCGCAATTCCTTTGCTATAACTTACCCCAAAGGAGCGAGTATTCACGACGGAAACGAATGCTCCGGCGTGATCCTGGTCCGTTCGGGCAGTCTGCGCCTCTACATTATGTCGGAGGACGGTAAGGATATCACTCTCTATCGCTTACATAAGGGCGATATGTGTATGCTGTCCGCTTCCTGTGTTTTGCAAACCATCACATTTGATGTGTTTGTTGACGCGGAAGAAAACAGCGAATGTTATGTGATCAGCGGTCCTGCTTTTGCAGAGATCTCCGATCGAAACTCCCAAATAAAAATATTCGCACTGGAAACCGCCGTCAGCCGTTTTTCGGATGTGATGTGGGTAATGCAGCAAATTCTTTTTATGAGTATGGATAAACGGCTTGCCATTTTTCTTACAGACGAGTCTGCAAGAACAAATTCCGATACTATCACACTTACCCACGAGCAGATCGCCCGATATATAGGTTCTGCCCGTGAGGTCGTGTCAAGAATGCTGAAATATTTTGCGAATGAGGGACTCGTTGAAGTTTCGCGCAAAGGTATAAAAATTCTTGATAAAAAACGTATGCGTAAATTAGCCCTCTAACATTGCAAGTATCTGCGCTTTAGGTCTTGCTCCGGTGGATTGCTGAATAATCTTTCCGTCTTTAATCACGACAAGAGTCGGAATACTTGCCACGCCGAATTCCTGTGCAAGCTCAATCTCTTGGTCAACATTGATTTTACCTACTATAATCTGCGGGTTTTCCTCTGCAATTTCATCCACTAAAGGGGATACCATGCGGCATGGTCCGCACCAATCAGCGTAGAAATCGAGAAGTACAGGCTTATCGCTGTTTTTAATGGATTCAAAATTATTTTTATTTACACTGAGAACTGACATAGTTTATAACTTCCTTTCTTTGTTTGTGATATTAGTATACCCTGTTTTTATTTCTATTTCTGTGACGAAGTCACATTCTTTGCTTTGCAGATCATTTTAATTGTAAAACAATCACACAAAGAAAAAACTCACTCCAAAACGATGAAAGCCC
>USCU01000068.1 GCA_900553335.1 uncultured Ruminococcus sp.
ATATTAAATATAATGAAACTATTTACAAGGTAAGTATTGACTAAATAAAGGAGGCCTTTATGAAAACTGTTATTGTAGAAGAAACCATAGAAGGTTTCGGAAAAAATGTTAAACAATGCGAAATTGAAGAAATGAAGGTTTTGGTAAATGAAACGAAAATATTAAATGTATTTAATGACCAAAATAATATTTTTGGTGACAAAGCTGATAAAGTTCATATCGATGCACGATATCTGCCTGATGACAAAGTATATAAAATTGATGTCCAGAGAAAAGAAAAACCCTATAAAACAATCGGAATCGCTTTTATAACTGAAGCTGTAAAAAAAGAAATAGAGGCTACTGATCCTAAAGAGCTAGTCAACATTTGTCATGGGTTATATGTCAATGTAATAAATGCATTAGAATGCTCTATGAAAGAAATTATTGATACTCAGACAGATGTCAGCATAGGAACATCTCGCAAGTATGTTATCTGCACAAATGACGGCAGATAATATTGAACAATAATAATATTATTATTATGAGCCTAACTCCATCTGAATTTTTAAGTTCAGATGGGGTAATTTTTTTGAAATACCTTTATTATAAAGCTTTTTCGGAATTATTATAATTGCAATTTAAAAGTAAAAACAAAAAGCTGAATTTAAGAATGCTGCATTAAAATCCCCTTATTCACTAAAATTATGTTATCTGTTTTATAAGAGCTTGACAAAGTTCCTGTGCAAATGAAAGGGGATTTTTATTTGTGCTTAAAACCAAGAAAATTCAATATACAATTCTTAATGATTGATTATCAACGATTAAATCAGTACTAAGAATATACCTGCATCCTTTTTTCTGTTGACAAGTTTTTAAAACAAGTATATAATTTTTATTACAAAGAAAGGATGATAGGATTTTGTTTTCGTATATATTTATGTTATTGCCAATCGCAATAATCGCATTGTTTTCTATATCAATTATATGGTATTACAGGTTTTGGAAAAGCTTTAAGTATCCAAGATGGATATACTGGGCGATACAGTTTGTTTTAGCAGTTGTTTTTATTTATACAATGGCTTTCAGGAATAATACTCCGGAATTCATAAGCAAGAAAGCGCTTTTGTTTATAAGCGCCGTGTATTTCATAAGTATAGCATATTCTTCTGTTATATGTATTGTGGTGAAGCTGGTATCATTTATATCGGCTAAAATTTCTTTAAACGGCAAGATGACAAGAGTTTTAAAAGGAAAGCGGATTTTACCTGCAATTTCTTTGTGCTTTACTCTTCTGCTTGGTGCTGTGGGATATATCAATATGGGAATTCTTCAGGAGAAGGATATAACGATTGAAATTAATAAAGAGTCCGTAAACGACAGTATAACCGCCGTTATGATTTCTGATACTCATCTCGGAACAGGTCTTTACGCTGATAAGCTGGACGAGCTTGTTGAAAAAATAAACGGCATGAATCCGGATGTTATTTTTATGGTCGGAGATATTGTTGACGAATCTACAACAAATAACGATATCAGCATTATGACTAGGGAATTTTCAAGGCTTAAAAGTACCTATGGCACATACTTTGTATTCGGAAACCACGAAAAGTATAAAGCTGACGAAAAAATAGCAGATTACTTTGAACAGTCAGGAATTACTGTTTTGCGTGATGAAGTATCGGTAATTGCAGATGATATAACAGTTATAGGAAGAATGGATTATTACGAAAATCCTCAGCCTGTTGATGAAATCATAAAGAATAATAATGTTGATACTTCAAAGCCCGTGATTGTTCTTTCTCATGAGCCGCTCGGTCTTAATGATCTTTCTAAAGCAGGAGCTGATTTGTCATTCAGCGGACATACTCACGGCGAGCAATTTCCATTGACACGCGCCTTTGTCAGAATAGGGAACGACATGGTATACGGAGAAGAAAAGTTTGGCAATATGACCGCTTATACAAGCTCAGGAGCAGGCGGATGGGGAATGCATTATAAGTTTCCTTCAGGAAGCGAAATTGTAAAAGCGGAAATAGTTTTTAAATAATGCATATTTCAAAAAGGAGCTAATTTGTCCGCCGCTGCTATATTTGAAATCGTAATTGGCGATACATCAATTAAATTCGGGATGCGTAGATTGGAGTATTAAATCAAATCCTCAAGTGAATGCTTGGGGATTTTCCTTGTTTAAGCAATTGACGTAAATGTGGATTTATGCTAATATGAAAGATGAAATATTGTGACTGATATGAGAAAATCTTTTTTTATCGTCACACAATAAACACAAAAAGTTTTTACAATTAGGTTGATAAATGAAGATACGGAGGACATAATTATGCCAACACTTTTGATAGTAGACGATGAGAAAAAAATCCGTGATGTTGTAAGAGAATATGCTGAGTTTGACGGATTTGAGGTGATTGAGGCGCAAGACGGAATGGAAGCCGTTACTAAGGCGAATGAAAACGATATAGATATAATAGTAATGGACATTATGATGCCTCGCTTAGACGGATTTTCTGCTTGTAAAGAGATAAGAAAGACAAAGAACACTCCGATCATAATGCTGTCTGCAAGAGGCGAGGAGTATGACAAGCTATTTGGGTTTGAGCTTGGCGTTGACGATTATGTTGTAAAGCCATTTTCGCCTAAAGAGCTTATTGCAAGAATCCGTGCAGTCATGAAACGTTCTTCTTTCGGTGCGTCGGGTGGAGAAGAAGTAATCACTTATAAGGGACTTATAATTAACTTCACTGCACGCGAGGTTTTGGTAAACGGAGAAAAAGCGCAGATGACTCCAAAAGAGTATGACCTCTTGTTCTATCTAGTAAGAAATATGAATATTGCTCTTTCAAGGGATAAGCTTTTGGAGGAAGTCTGGGGATATGATTTTTACGGTGATGACAGAACAGTTGATACGCATATCAAGATGCTTAGAAACAGCTTAGGCGAATACAGAAATCTTATAGTAACTCTGAGAGGAATGGGATATAAGTTTGAAAAAATCTGCTGATAAACCGAGCTTTTTTACAAGTGTAAAAAATACGCTTAGTCTAAAAAATCATAGTCTAAGCACAATAGTATGGATATATTTTACATTGTTTTCTCTTGCCATAATGCTTCTTATGTGGGCGATACAGTTCTTTTTTTTAGAGAGCTATTATCGTGCGGCAAAAATAAAAAGCGCAGAGGAAATATGTGTTGAGGTTGAAAAGGAGATCTCAAACCCGAATGTGTCAGATTATATATCAAGTCTTGCGTTTAAAAACGGAGTTTGTATAGTAGTTACTGACGTGTCCGGAAACGTATATAGCGTTGAGAATAATTTGGGAAGATTTTCATTTTTATACGATGATGTTTATAATAAATATGGTGAGAGTATGTACAGGCTTAGAACAAAGCTTGCAGATGACGATCAATTTGCGACAGAGATTTATAGAAATTTGCAGTTAAAGAGTGACGAGCTTATTTGTGCCATGCTGATTGACGGAGATTCCGGGCAAAGCTTCGTAGTTTATGTTGAAACAACAATAGAGCCGGTAACAGCTACAACGGCGATGTTTAATAAACAACTGTTTTTCATTACTATTATCCTCGTAGAGATCAGCTTTATAATGGCAATGATTTTTTCAAGGCGAATCTCAAATCCTATATCTCAAATTACCAAAACTGCAAAAAAATTCGGCCAAGGCGATATGGACGTTGTGTTTAAAGGTGCGGATTATAAAGAAGCGTCTGATCTTGCAAACACTTTAAATAATGCAAAGGACGAGATTTCAAAGGTTACAAACTTAAGAAAGGATCTGATTGCAAATGTATCGCACGATTTAAAAACTCCGCTTACGATGATAAAGGCATATGCTGAAATGATAAGAGATCTGTCCGGGGACAATCCTAAAAAGCGTGCCGAACATATTGATGTTATAATAGAAGAATCCGATCGGCTGACAGCGCTTGTCAACAATCTTTTAGAGTTGTCTAAGCTTGAAAGCGGAAATGCCGAGCTTAATGTTTCGGAGTTTAGTGTTCATAGTTTTTTAGATGACATAATGAAGCGGTATACTTTGCTTGTTGAGCGTGACGGATATAATATCGAATTTATCAAATCGGAAGATAGACTTATAAAGGCGGATTATGATAAAATGTCGCAGGTTCTTTATAATTTTGTAAATAATGCCGTAAACTATTCGGGTGATAGCAAGGATATTCAGGTAAGGCAGATAAATAAAGGTTCTAATGTAAGAATTGAGATAGTTGATCACGGCGTAGGAATTTCTAAGGATATGCTTCCGGTAATTTTTGACAGGTATTACAGAGGAAATAAAACTCAAAGAGAGGTTGTCGGAAGCGGTATAGGACTTTCAATTGTTAAAGGAATTTTAAAAAGCCATGGACTTCCGTTCGGCGTAATGAGTGAAGAGGGAAAAGGCTCGATATTCTGGTTTGAGTTTTCGGGTGCAAGGAATCTTGATAAAAGCGAAATTATTTCCGGGGAAATTAAGAAAAAACGTTCAAAACACAGTAAAAACAGATAGGAGAAAATATGAAGCTTTTGTTTATAGGGGACGTCGTAGGAGATAGGGGAATAGACTTTTTAGAAGAGCAGATTTATTCTTTGAAAAAGGAGTATTCTCCTGACGTAATTGTAATAAACGGTGAGAATGCTGCAAACGGAAACGGAGTTACAGAACGCTCTGTTAAACGTCTTGTTTCGTTAGGGGCTGATGTAATTACAACAGGGAATCACGCTTTTTCTAATCGTGACGGCGCACATCTTTTTGACGATTACGACTTTTTGATCCGTCCGGCAAATTATCCTGATGGCGTATACGGAAAAGGAATATGCGTTTTGGATTTTGGAAAAGCAGCCGTTGCTGTAATTAATCTGATGGGAACGGTTTATCTCGATTCGCTTGATAACCCGTTTTTAACAGCAGACAGACTGATAGATTCGCTTAACACTAAAAATATATTTGTTGATTTTCATGCGGAAGCAACTGCTGAAAAAAAGGCAATGGGAAATTATCTGAGGGGACGAGTAACTGCTGTCATGGGAACGCATACGCATGTTCAAACCTCTGACGAAGTTGTTATGAAAGAGGGAACGGCATATATAACCGATGTTGGTATGACCGGTGCGGAGGATTCTGTTTTGGGAGTCGAGAGTGATATCGCAACACGCAAATTTGTAACTCATTATCCGGTAAAATTTAAAATAAGCAAAAATCCTCAATTTTTAAATGCAATTATTATTGAATTTGATGAACATTCGGGAAAAGCAACAAAAATAGAACGTATAATTAAGCGATAATGCACAAAAAACGCAGCTAGCTGTTGACATTTTCTATAAAATTTGATAACATAGTTGTAGACAAATAGTTTTTTTAATATTCACGACATTCGACCCACTACTAGATTATTAATATTTGAGTTTTCAGCGGAGGTAATAAGATGGAAGTACTTAAGGTTTCATCACACTCCTCTCCTAATTCTGTTGCCGGCGCTATTGCCGGTATCCTGAGAGAGTCGAATGAGGTCGAAGTTCAGGCGGTAGGAGCAGGAGCAGCAAATCAAGCTATTAAAGCAATAGCTATTGCGAGAGGATATCTTGCACCTATAGGAATAGATCTGATATGTATACCGTCATTTGCTAATATAACTATTGACGGTGATGAACGAACAGCATTAAGGCTTGTTTGTGAAAACAGATAATTTTGATTTTACAGTTTTTTTCTATTTCATCCTTTCATACTAAAAGAGAAAGCGGCAGTTTTAACTCTGCCGCTTTTTCTTTGTTTGTTAAATAATTTTAATTAAATTTTATGGTCTTAATAAGCTCATATGCTCTGTCAGACGCCGCATTTAGCATATCATTTGTAATAAGACTGTTTGTACTTGCTGATTTTTTAACAAACCCCTCATTTACAACAAATCTGTGTGTTTTTATTAAAAGCTCTCTGTCTACAGTGTAAGATTGCTTTACAGAGGCAGCCTTTAAACTTGGTTTTATAACCTTTGTCCAAAGTTCAAGCTCTACAGCATTATTGTCAAATCCGCAAAGCTCGTCCCATTTTGCAAAGTTTAATTCATCCTTAGAAACACCCTTTGCAAGCATTTTATTAAATAAAACAGGCTGTGCCGTTTGATCCCAAGCGATATCGGTTATTAGATGTACAACAAAGCCTTTAAAAAAGTCGGAGCCTTTTTCACTTAAATCCTTGTTATCCTTTACAAACCTTGAAATATTATCAATCCATTCGTTATAGTCAGAGCTTCTCAAATGTGCTGAATATCTTAGTTCCTTTGAAGCCTTACCGAAAATGTTTACAGCATCGGGCGAGATTGCACCTAAATAAAATTGACCGCGGTCGCATACTTTTAGATCGTCTTTTAGATTGTCTGCAATAAAAAGATGAATCATAGTAGAAGGCATCTACTTATCCCTGTCTCTTATACACATCTGACGCTGCCGACGA
>USCU01000069.1 GCA_900553335.1 uncultured Ruminococcus sp.
TCGTCGGCAGCGTCAGATGTGTATAAGAGACAGTTCTTGAAATTATCCTTAGCCGTGTGTTTTCTGCGTTAAAGGAAAGGAGTATTGATACAGTTTACTGTTGCGTACTTTTTATGAGCCGATGTTTTACATCGGGAAATTGGGTGGCACCACGAGGATTTCGTCTATCGTCCCATAAAGTCTTAATGACTTTTTGGATGATAGACTTTTTTTATTGCAAATTTTTATCGGAGGTATGAAGTTATGTTTTATCCTGAAAAAGGCGAAGCAAAGGAGCTGCTAAAAAAATATAAAACAGTCCCCTTCTTCTATGAAATTTTGATTGATTCGTTTACACCGATCGAAATGTTTAAAGCTCTTAGAGAAAAGTATAGAAATTGCTTTTTCTTAGAGAGCGTTGACAATAAAAACCAATGGGGACGCTATTCGTTTGTAGGAATTAATCCAAAAATGGAAATCGTCATAAAAGATCATTCGGCAGTCATTATTGACGGTGACAGCAAAAAAACGGAAAAATGCGATTCTCCGGTTTCATTTTTATCCGCAATACTGAAGAACTATAAATCTCCTCGCTTTCCGAACCGTCCAAAGCTCACCGGAGGATTTATGGGATATTTTTCATATGACATGGTGAGATATGTAGAAAAAACGCTTGTCAATCCACCTAAGGACGATTTGAATATGCCTGATGCAAATCTGTTTTTATATGATGAGGTAGTTGCATACGATCATCTCAGCAACAAAGCAGTTATCATTTTAAATATTCATTCAAATGAGGATTTTGAATTTTCCTACAGTAAGCTTAACGAAAGAAAAGATGAGATAATTTCCGTTTTAAAGGGATATACTCCAAAAACCAAAGAAACCCATAAAAAGCGTGAGATTACTGTGAAGTCAAATCTCACTAAAGAACAGTTTATCAAAAACGTTGAAAAGGCTAAGGAATATATCAAAATGGGAGATATTTTTCAGGTTGTACCCTCTCAGCGGTTTGAAATAGAAAATCCCCCCGACAGCTTTGACGTTTATAGAATGTTAAGGGCGACAAATCCGAGTCCATATCTCTATTACTTTGATCACGGAGATTATGCTTTTGCAGGCGCTTCACCTGAAATGCTTGTTTCGGTTGTCGGAAAAACCGTTACAACAAAACCAATCGCAGGAACTATAAAAAGAGGCATTACAGACGAAGAAGACCTCAAAAATGAGCAAACGCTTCTATCCGATCCAAAGGAAATTGCAGAGCATACGATGCTTGTAGACCTCGGACGTAACGACATAGGAAAAGTTTCAAAATTCGGTACAGTTAAAGTACACGATCCTATGCACATAGAAAGATACTCAAAGGTAATGCATATTGTTTCAGACTGCACCGGTGAAATGTCAGATGATAAAAAACCGCTTGACGCACTGGCTGCTGTGCTTCCGGCCGGAACGCTTTCGGGTGCTCCAAAGGTAAGAGCCATGGAAATAATTGATGAGCTTGAACCTACAAAAAGAGGCCTTTACGGCGGAACAGTAGGATATATAGCTTTTGACGGAAGCTTGGATACCTGTATCGCAATAAGAACTGTGCTCTTCAGAAACAACAAAGCATACGTTCAGGCAGGCGGCGGAGTTGTTTTAGATTCTGTCGGCGAAAACGAGTATCAGGAATCCTGTAACAAGGCAAGTGCTGTGATAAACGCAATAAAAGACGCTGCCGAGCTTTAAACTCAGGAAAGGAAGAAATACAAATGATTGTAATGATAGATAATTATGACAGCTTTACCTATAACCTATATCAGTATATAGGTCAGCTTCATACCGATATTAAGGTTTTCAGAAACGATGAGATAACGCTTCAAGAAATTGAAAAGCTAAATCCCGATGCAATAGTTATTTCGCCGGGGCCTGCTTTCCCAAAAGATGCCGGAATTTCTATTGATGTTATAAAAAGATTTGCAAAGAATGTTCCCATACTCGGAGTTTGCCTTGGGCATCAATCAATAGCCGAAGCGTTTGGAGGTAAGGTTGTTGTCGCAAAAAAACAGCTTCATGGCAAATCCTCTATAATTAAAATCAATACTGGCTCGCCATTATTTAAAGGCTTAAAAGAAAATATAACCGTAGCAAGATACCACTCTTTAATTGTAGAAAGATCTTCCCTTCCCGATGAGCTTTCAGTTATCGCAGAGGATTCAGACGGCGAGATCATGGCTCTTAAACACAAGGAATATGATACCTATGGCGTGCAGTTTCACCCTGAATCTATCCTGACGAACGATGGAATGACTATCATCAAAAACTTTTTAAATAACGTAATTGGGCTGAAAACGGATACTGACGAGAATCAGCCTCTTGCCGATAATCAAAGATATGAGCTTAAAAAGTACATTCAAAAGGTTTATGACGGAAACGATCTTTCAGAAGCAGAAGCGTTTGATGCCATGAACATAATAATGAGTGACAGAGCAACAAACGCTCAGTCAGCTGCTTTTTTTACTGCTCTTGCAATAAAGGGTGAAACAGCAGATGAGATAACGGCATTTGTTAAAGTAATGAGAGAAAAAGCTGCTATAATAAAAGGATTTGAAGATTCGCTTGACATAGTAGGAACCGGAGGCGACCTATCAAACAGCTTTAATATTTCAACCACCTCTTCTTTTGTAATTGCATCATCCGGTGCAACAGTTGCTAAACATGGCAACAGAAGCGCATCCTCAAAAAGCGGAGCGGCAGATTGTTTAGAAGCGCTCGGAGTTAAAATACAAAGCACTCCCGAGTCAGCAGCAAAAACACTTAAAAAACTTGGAATTGCATTTTTATTTGCACCGAACTATCACAGAGCCATGAAACTTGTTGGACCTGTAAGAAAGCAAATTGGTATCAGAATGGTCTTTAACATTTTAGGGCCTCTTATAAATCCGGCTTCCCCGAAATACATGATAATGGGTGTTTTCTCTAAAGATATAATGGAAACGGTCGCTAAGGTTTTAATAAATGTAGGCGTTGAGCGAGGAATGGTCGTATACGGAAATGATAAAATTGATGAAATCTCAATTTCTGATTCCACAAGCGTTGTTGAGATAAATAACGGTAATATTATCCGATACGAAATATGCCCCGAACAGTTTGGTCTTAAGAGAGCAGATAAGTCGGAGGTTGTCGGAGGAGAACCTGAGGACAACGCTAAGATTACTCTGTCTGTATTAAAGGGCGAGGATAGAAGTGCAAAACGTGATATTGTTATGCTGAATGCCGGCTGTGCTTTATACGTCACAGGAAAAGCTAAATCCATAACAGACGGTGTAAAGCTTGCAGGCGAGCTTATTGATTCGGGAAAAGCAATGGAAAAATTAAACGAGCTTATAGAGTACACAAATAAGGTGCAGTAATATGATTCTTGACGATATTATAAAAACAAGATTTGAGCAGCTTGAGCGGGAAAAATCTGAAGTTCCCGAAGATAAAATAAAAACTCTTGCTGAGTCTTCAGACAAAGCAATATATGACTTTGCGAAAAATTTAAAGGGCGATAGACTCAAACTCATCTGCGAGGTAAAAAAAGCCTCTCCCTCAAAAGGAATAATTTCTGAATGCTTTGATCCGTTAAATACTGCAATCGAATACGAGAAGGTCGGAGCAGCAGCTATTTCATGCCTTACCGAGGAGCATTATTTTAAAGGATCGAACGAATATCTTGCAAAAATCGCAAGTAAAGTAAAAATCCCGGTTTTGCGAAAGGATTTTATTGTTGACGAGTATCAGATTTACCACGCAAGAGTTCTCGGAGCATCTGCTGTTTTACTTATAGCAGCGGCTCTTGACAATAATAAGCTGTGCGAATTTTTAAAAATTACACACTCACTCGGAATGAAAGCTCTGGTTGAGGTTCATGATGAAACGGAGCTTGAAAGAGCGATGGAGCTCGACGCTGAGGTAATAGGCATTAACAACAGAAATCTTAAAACATTTAAGGTTGAGCTTGAAACAACAAAACGGCTGATTGCTAAAATCGGCAAAGACAAGATAAAAATATCTGAAAGCGGAATAAAAACTAACGATGATATGAAAGAGCTTAGAGCATTTGGCACAGACGCAGTTCTAATAGGCGAAACCCTGATGCGCTCAGACAGCATAAAAGATACCTTTTCATCTCTTACGGAGGGCGTATGACAAAGATAAAAATATGCGGACTAAGACGAAAAGAAGATGTTGATATAATAAATTTATTTCTGCCTGACTTTGCGGGATTTATTATTTCAAACGGCTTTAGACGAACTGTTGCAAAAGAGGATTTTTTAAACCTTGCCAAAAACATTGATTCAAAAATTAAAAAAGTTGGAGTATTTGTAAACGAAACATATGACAGCATACTTAATTACGCTTTGTATTTGGACGTCTTACAGCTTCACGGCGATGAAAGCTTTGAATATGCCGAGAAACTTAGGAAAGAAAGCGGAAAAACAATCATAAAAGCAATAAGAGCAAGGCGGCATGGTGATATAGAACGCTTTAACGATTACCCCTGTGACTACCTGCTTATAGACGCTTATAAGGAAGGCGAATACGGCGGAACGGGAAAGATTGCAGATTGGTCGATAATAAAAAAAGCAAAAATAAATAAACCCTTTTTCTTAGCCGGCGGTATATCATCTTATAACGTTTCAGACGCAATAGATGAGCTTTCACCATTTTGTGTTGACGTTTCAAGCTCCGTTGAAACGAACGGTTATAAAGATAGGCTTAAAATTAAAGAGCTGATTCAAAAAATAAGAAAGGAAGAAAAGTATGAGTAAAATCGGAAGATACGGAAAATTCGGCGGTCAATACGTTCCCGAAACAGTAATGAACGCTGTGAATGAATTAAATGACGCTTATGAAAAATACAAAAACGACCCCGAGTTTAAACATGAGCTGACAGAACTTTATAAAACATATGCAAATCGTCCTTCTATGCTTTATTACGCTGAACGAATGACTAAAGATCTAGGCGGTGCAAAGATTTATATTAAGCGTGAAGATCTTAATCATACGGGAGCACACAAAATCAACAACGTTCTAGGGCAGATTCTCCTTGCAAAAAAAATGGGCAAAAAGAGAATTATTGCCGAAACAGGAGCAGGTCAGCACGGAGTTGCAACAGCAACAGTTTGTGCTCTTATGGGACTTGAATGCGAGGTTTATATGGGAAGCGAAGACATGAAAAGGCAATCGCTTAACGTATACAGAATGAATCTTTTAGGCGCAAAGGTAACAGGTGTAGACAGCGGAACGGCAACACTTAAAGACGCAATAAATGAAGCTATGAGGGACTGGTGTTCAAACATCGACTCAACATTTTATTGCATAGGCTCAGTTATGGGTCCTCACCCCTACCCTGAGATCGTAAGAGATTTTCAAAAGATAATTTCAGAGGAAATAAGAAGCCAGATAACGGAGGCCGAAGGCAAGCTTCCCGACTGCGTTGTTGCCTGCGTCGGTGGAGGTTCTAATGCAATTGGCGCATTTTACGATTTTATCAAGGACGAGAGCGTAAGACTTGTCGGTGCAGAGGCAGCGGGCAAAGGAGTTGATACTGACCGACACGCTGCAACGATAACAAAGGGAAGCGTTGGAATTTTTCACGGTATGAAGTCTCTGTTTTTGCAGAACGAATACGGGCAGATTGATCCTGTATACTCTATTTCAGCAGGGCTTGATTATCCGGGAATAGGTCCTGAACACGCTTATCTTTACGAAACAAAAAGAGCGGAATATGTTGATATAACAGATGAAGAAGCGGTTTGTGCGTTCGAGTATTTATCAAAAACCGAAGGAATTATTCCAGCTATAGAATCGGCTCATGCTGTTGCGGCAGCATTAAAAATTGCACCGACAATGGGGATTGATCAGATTTTAGTTATAAATCTTTCGGGACGAGGCGACAAGGACGTATACTCTGTCGCAAAATACAGGGAGGTTGATATAGATGAGCAATAGAATTGACAAGTGTTTTGACTCTCTTAAGTCAAATGGAAAAAAAGCTCTTATTACATTCGTAACAGCAGGCGATCCTGATATGGAATCAACAGAAAAAATCGTACTTTCTATGTTTGAAAACGGTGCGGACATAGTTGAACTCGGCGTTCCCTTTTCCGATCCTATTGCAGAGGGCGTGACCATACAAAAATCATCTCTTCGCTCACTTTCAAAAGGCACAACGCTCGACACGATCTTCGATTTGGTAAAGAGTATTCGCAAAAAAACAGATAAGCCTTTGCTTTTGATGATGTACTTAAACACAATTTTTGTTTACGGGAAAGAAAAGTTCTTTAAAAATTGCAAGAATTATGAAATTGACGGAGTTATCGTTCCCGATATGCCTTATGAAGAGCGAGATGAAATACTGGACGCTGCGAACAAATACGGAATTTACAATATCTGTCTCTTATACACATCTCCGAGCCCACGAGACAAGAGGCAATCTCG
>USCU01000070.1 GCA_900553335.1 uncultured Ruminococcus sp.
ACTTTGCGCCGTATGGATGAGCAGGTCCTATTATGCCGCCGAAAAAGTGCGTGATTTTAATAAGGCATTTAAGTCGCAGACCTCGTGATTCTAAAAGCTTGAGTCTGATATGCTCAGGAAGAATTACTAAAAAATGTCCGTGATCTATCGTATCATATTCGATTCCACGAAGCACATAAAAATCTTTGATCTGTTTTTCAGGGGATTGAAGATATTTGTAATATGCACGGTAGCTGTTATGATCTGTTACGAGCATACCGTCAAAGCCCTTTTGCTTTAAAATGGCAGCATATTCAAATATCGAAACCTTTCCGTCAGGAGATCCTTCTTTTGTGTGACAATGAAGATCGAATTTTTGAGGTTTTGACATTTTAAAATCCTTTCCTGCTGTTGTATTTAAGCCTTATTTTAAACATAGTATGATACATCATTAATTATTCTATCATATGGTTGTGATTTTTTCAAGGCGTTTTTAATGTTTTGCGTTATTAAAATATGACTAAAATCGACTGTGATTTTTTTTAGATGAAAATTTGTGTTTTTGCACAAATATGAGCATTGGTGATTGTATAAAAGGCTGAAAATGATTGAAAATGACAGAAAATGATTGACAATGATTGTTTCGCATGATAGAATATGATTGAAAATAAAAATATGATTATTGAAGGTGATAAAATGCTGGCACAGGAGAGATACGGCAAAATATTGGAGATACTAAAAACTAAAAGTCCCGTAACTGTTGTGGAGCTTACTCATATTTTGGGCACTAGCGAATCGACTATCAGACGAGATCTTATAAGTCTTGAGGAAATGGGAAAACTAAAAAAGGTACATGGCGGAGCGATGGCTATAGAATCAGCTTTTAATATATTGGAAGATGATGTCATTACCAAAAGCAAAATGAATGTAGAAGAAAAAAAGGCTATAGGTGAATATGCTGCTGCACTTATAAAAAATGACGATTTTGTTTTTATTGATGCTGGTACAACTACGGAAGGTTTAATCGACTGCATTTCTCCTAATATCAGGGCAACCTTTGTAACAAACGGAATTGTTCACGCAAGAAAGCTTGTTCAAAAAGGACTTAAGGCATATGTTGTTGCAGGTCAGTTAAAGCTTGCGACCGAAGCCATTGTAGGTGCTGAGGGTGTTCTTAGCATGGAAAAATACAACTTTTCAAAGTGTTTTATGGGAACTAACGGAGTGTCGCTCAGAGAGGGGTATTCCACCCCGGATATGGAAGAGGCGCTTATCAAGCGGCAAGCAATTAACAGAAGTTATAAGAGGTATATTTTAGCGGATAATTCAAAATTTGGTAAGATTCATCCTGTTACATTTGCCGCTATAAAAACCTCGTGTATTATTACCGACAGATGTGATGATGACAGATACAAGGAAGTAACCGAAGTAAGGGAGGTAATGATCTGATGATTTATACTGTAAGCTTTAATCCTGCTTGGGATTATATGATGAGTGTAGACGATTTTGAAATTGGAAAAACAAACAGATCATCTTTTGAGAGTGTAATGTTCGGCGGAAAGGGAATAAACGTTTCTGCGGTTTTAAAAGAGCTTGATATTACAAGCACAGCGCTTGGATTTGTCGCAGGATTTACTGGAGAAGCGCTTGAAAGTGAAATAAAATCAAAGGGAATAAAAACCGATTTTATTAAGCTTTCTCAAGGAATGACGCGAATAAATATAAAGCTTAAAACAGGTAAGGAAACCGAAATAAACGGAAGAGGTCCGAAAATTAATGAGGCGGCGATTGAACTTCTTTTTAAAAAGCTTGATACGCTTAGCTGTGGAGATATTCTTATCTTAGCGGGAAGCATACCGGCTGATATGCCGGACGACATTTACGAGAAGATTTTGGAAAGGCTTAAAGACAGAGAGATAACGTTTGTAGTTGACGCCACAAAGGATTTGCTTTTAAACGTATTAAAATATAATCCCTTTTTAATAAAGCCGAATATTCATGAGCTTGAAGAAATTTTTAAGACAGAGCTTAAAACAGATGAAGATATAACCGAAAAAGCAGAAATCCTTCAGAAAAAAGGCGCAAAAAATGTTTTGATATCGATGGGTGGGAACGGTGCGATTTTGGTTGATGAAAATGAAAGTATACACAAAATAGGCGTTGCAGAAGGTAAGGTAATTAATTCTGTCGGTGCAGGCGATTCAATGGTTGCAGGTTTTATGGCAGGATATGAAAAGTATCATGATTACGCTTTGGCGCTAAAACTCGGAACAGCTGCCGGAAACGCTACCGCATTTTCCGAGGGACTTGCAAAAAAAGATATGATTGATACGGTGTTTAAAACTTTAAACTAGGAGGGAATTTTATGAAAATCACTGATTTGCTTTCAAAAAAGGCGATCAAGCTCGGCGCTTCACCCAAAAATAAAAACGAAGCGATTGACATCTTAGTATCTCTTCATGAAGCAGCCGGGAACATTAGCGACAAGGAAACCTACAAGAAAGGAATTTTAGTAAGAGAAGCGTCGGGATCTACCGCAGTAGGTGAGGGAATCGCAATTCCTCATGCCAAAAGTCCGGCGGTTATAAAGCCGTCCTTAGCAGCAATGACTGTGCCGGGCGGTGTCGATTACGATGCGCTTGATAAAAAACCGTCTGATCTGTTTTTTATGATAGCGGCACCCGAAAAAGGCGGAGATGTTCATCTTGAAATGCTTTCCCGTCTTACGGTAATGCTTATGGACGCAAAGTTCAGAAACGCACTTTTATCTGCATCTAGCGAAGAGGAATTTTTAAAAATTATTGACGAAAAAGAAATTGAAAAATACGGCGGGCAAGAAGATATAAAAGATATGTCGGGCGATAAGTTTATAGTTGCTGTAACTGCTTGTCCTACGGGAATTGCTCATACTTTTATGGCAGCTGAGGCACTTGAACAGGCAGGAGAAAAGCTCGGAATTAAAATTAAAGTAGAAACAAACGGTTCAGGCGGAGCAAAAAACGTTATCACGGCTGATGAGATAGCGAAAGCTGACGGAGTAATTATCGCCGCAGATAAAAATGTCGATATGCCGAGATTCAGCGGAAAAAGCGTTTTGATAACAAGGGTTTCCGATGGTATTCACAAGCCTGAGGAGCTTATAAACAAAGTTTTATCGGGAAGCGTACCTGTATATAAAGCAAATTCGGAAGATGCAGCGGCTCTATCAACTGATGAAAAAGAAGGTATCGGAAGACAAATTTATAAGCACCTTATGAACGGAGTTTCAAATATGCTTCCGTTTGTTGTCGGAGGCGGAATCTTAATTGCGCTTGCATTTTTGATTGATACTATTGCAGGAAACGCAGAAGCAGGAGGAGATTTTGGTACTGTAAGCAGTACAGCGGCATGGTTTAAGGGAATCGGCGGCTTTGCTTTTAACTTTATGCTCCCTGTTTTGGCCGGCTTTATTGCAAAGAGCATTGCAGATCGTCCGGGAATGATGATAGGCTTTGTTGGAGGCTGGATTGCGTCACAGGGCGCAACTTGGAATTTCCATGATATGGATTCATGGGTAAGTGCAGGATTTTTAGGAGCATTAATTGCAGGTTTTGCAGGAGGTTATTTAACGCTCGGACTTGAGAAGCTTGCAGATGCGGTGCTTCCTAAATCATTAAACGGAATCAAGCCTGTTTTGGTGTATCCGCTTATAGGACTTCTCTTGATAGCGATTATAATGTGTACTATTAACCCTGCGGTTGGCTGGATTAACGAGGGACTCAACAGCTTCTTAAACAGCATAGGAACAGGTTCTAAGATATTCCTCGGATGTGTACTCGGCGGTATGATGTCGATAGACATGGGCGGACCTTTTAACAAGGCGGCTTATACCTTTGCAACGGTCGGTCTTGCGGCACAGACTGATGCCAGCTTTGAGATCATGGCAGCAGTTATGATAGGAGGAATGGTTCCGCCGATTGCTTGTGCAATAGGAACGACATTCTTTAAGAAAAAATATACAGAGGGCGAGAGAAAATCTACGGTTGTCAATTATATTCTGGGGCTTTGTTTTATCTCAGAAGGAGCTATTCCGTTTGCCGCTGCAGATCCGATAAGAGTAATTCCTTCCTGTATTGTAGGCTCAGCAATAGCAGGGGGAATGTCAATGGGATTTGGCTGTATGCTTAGAGCGCCGCACGGAGGATTGTTCGTATTGCCGGTTATCGAAAACGCACTGGGATATTTTGCGGCATTGGTAGTAGGTTCTATAGTTGCCGGTGTTATGATGTCGCTTCTTAAGACAAAAAAATCTTAGCAGTAAATAATAGTATTTAAAATTAAAAACTCAGAAGGCGCCGGTAATATTTCGGCGCTTTCAGAAATATTACTTTAACGGGAGTTGTTGATAATGATTAAAAAGACATATAAAATCGTAAACGAGCAGGGACTTCATATGCGCCCTGCGGGAATTGTTGCAGGAGAGCTTGGAAAATTTCAAAGCGAAGTAATTATAAACTTTAATGGAAATGAAGTAAATGCAAAAAGCATTATGAATCTTATGGCTGCGTGTATAAAATGCGGTTCAGAAATAGAGATCACATTTAATGGTGAGGACGAAGAAAAAGCTTGTGAAAAGTTTGAGGAGCTTTATTCCAATAATTTCGGCGACTAAAATGACTTTTACCGATATGCGAATGGAGGGACAGCTCATGAAAAAATTTAACGGAATCGGAGCATCCGATGGAATTGCTGTAGGAAATGCTGTTATAATTAAAGAAGCAGACATTTTCTATGAGAAAAAGGAAATTGATAATCCAAAGGCTGAAATAAAAAGGCTGGAGATTGCATTTGACCGATTTAAGGAAAAGACTGAAAAGATGGCTTTAAATATGAAAGAAAGAGTCGGCGAAAAGGAAGCTGAGATCTTAAACGGACATATTGCAATAGCTTTCGACCCTGCGCTTTCATCTGAGATTAACAAGCTCATAAACGAAGGAAAATGTGCCGAAGAAGCTTTAGAATCTGTTTGCGACCAGTTTATAGCGATGTTTTCTTCTATCCCCGATGAAATGATGCGTCAAAGGGCAACAGACATAACAGATGTAAAGACGAGAATTTTGCAGATACTTACAAATAATGAGCCGACAGATATTTCCGGTCTTCCCGAAAATACTATTTTAGTTGCAGATGAGCTTACTCCGTCAATGACGGCAGGAATAGATAAAAATAATGTTTTGGGAATACTGACACGAACCGGAGGTAAAACCTCTCATTCTGCAATTTTAGCAAGAGCGCTTGAAATACCTGCGGTGCTTTCGGCTTTGGATGCTATCGACAACATTTTTGACGGGGATACAGTAGTTATTGACGGAGAAAAGGGAGAAGTATTTATAAATCCTGATGAGAAATTTGTAACGGAATATAAAAAACTCAGAGATGATTTCCTTGAAGCTAAAAAAGAGCTTTCAAAATATGTCGGCAAGAAAACTGAAACTTCTGACGGAGAAAGCGTTATGCTTTTTGGAAATATTGGAAATCCTGAGGAGGCAAAGGCAGTAAAGACATTCGACGGTGAGGGCATAGGACTTTTCAGAACGGAATTTTTATTTATGAAAGGCACATCTGCACCTACTGAAGAGGAACAGTTTGAAGCATATAAATCTGCTGTTTTGTCACTTGACGGAAGAAGCGTTATTATAAGAACGCTTGATGTCGGAGGAGATAAAGAGATCCCTTATTTAGGGCTTGAAAAGGAAGAAAATCCGTTTTTGGGATATCGTGCCGTTAGATTTTGTCTTGACAGAGATGATATTTACGACACACAGCTCAGAGCTTTGCTTCGTGCGTCAGCTTACGGGGATATAAAGATCATGATACCGCTTGTTACCTGTGTTGACGAGCTTTTGGCGGTAAAGGATAAGATAAATAAACTTAAAGCCGAGCTTGACAAAAAGAGCATAGCGTATAATAAGGATATCGAGATAGGAGTTATGATAGAAACTCCTGCGGCATGTGTTTCAGCAGATATATTAGCTAAGGAAGCCGACTTCTTCAGCATTGGCACGAATGATTTAACACAGTATACAATGGCGGTAGACAGAGGGAATTCAAAGGTAGCTTATCTTTACTCTGAATACAATATTGCTGTTTTAAGATCAATAAAGAGAATTATAGAGTGTGCAAAGAATGAAGGAATCGTCTGCGGAATGTGCGGAGAAGCAGCAGCTGATCCTAATTTGATCCCGCTGTTGATTTCCTTCGGGCTTCAGGAGTTTTCAGTGAGCGCAACAAGTATTTTAAAAACAAGAAGGATAATTTCTCTATGGTCAAAGGCAGATGCAGACGAGCTTGCTAAAAAGGCAATGAGCCTAACAAAAGAAAGCGAGATAGCGACGCTTCTTAAAGAAAATGCCAGAAAATAAAGTGAAAAAGCTGTCCGCTTAGGACAGCTTTTATTTACATATAGTATTT
>USCU01000071.1 GCA_900553335.1 uncultured Ruminococcus sp.
ATCTACACAGAGTAGATCGTCGGCAGCGTCAGATGTGTATAAGAGACAGGTCTTGAAGAGCCAAAAACTCCTGAAACATCAGCTCATGGCGGACAAGCTTTACAAAGTATTCTTTTAGGTTATCTATCTTTTCGCTTGCCTTGTTAAACCGAACGGTTACATTCTGAAGATCGACTATATATTCGCTTTTTTGATTTTTTTCGGGAAGCTCTTTTACAAATCCAAACATAATAGCTCCTCCTTAAATATAAAGAATAAACTTGTCTTGTTTTCTTTTGAAAAAGAAGACGCCTATTGCAAACATAGCTAAAGCATAAATAGTACCCACAAGAACGTTCTGTGCAAAAATTCTTGTGTTATATATAAACTCCAAGCCGTTATTTCCTATCCATATAAGATCACGGAACTGCTTGATATAAATGTATGCCGGATTCAGATGATCGACGATGAATTTTACCCAAGGGACTGAGCTTAGCATATTAGCGTCATAAAAAATAGCTGATAAATACATCCAAGCGACTGTTACAGCATTGTAGATGTATTTTATGTCCCTGAAAAATACGTTTAACTGAGCTAACAGAAATCCAAGGCCTAAAGAAAAAATATACGCTTGTATTACAACGATCGGAAATAAAAGGTTTGCAAATGAGAATAAGCATTCGCCTTTAAGGAGCGACAAAAAGGTTATAACTATAACGAGTGCTCCGAGTGAAAATACAAAGTCTACCATCGAGCTTGTAATTTTTGCGAGCGGGAACATAAATTTTGATACATAAGTCTTTTTGAGCAAAACTGCATTGTCCGATATTGCGCCGAGCGCTTTTGTAGTAGATGTGTTTATAAACTCAAATATGGTGCGTCCGCACAAAAGATAGATAGCAAAGTTCGGAACATTTCGCCCGAACATTGATGAAAAAACCGCAGTCATAACGAGCATTATAAGAAGCGGGTTTAATACGCTCCAAACATAACCCAAAAAGCTTCTGCGGTATTTTAGCTTTAAATCTCTTGATACAAGCTGACAAAGTAAATCTTTATATTTAAACACCTCAAGAAAGCTTCCTTCCTTGGGTGCAAAATGAAGTTTCATCTTTTCCATTAAATTTATCGTTCCTTTCAAAACGTGTAATTTGTGATTAAAATACTGATCCAAATTTAAGTAAAGTATAGCATATTCGGTATTGTATGTCAAGAATTGTAAAGCCAGAGAAAGCATTTGCCGTCGACGTGTTCGCTTCACAGTTTGTTTACAGATTATAAATTTATTAGTCGAATTATTTTAAACTTTTTTCAGTATAATACTATATTAATTTTTGTTTTCAAGGAGAGAGAAAGCCTATATGATACAAACGATTCTTGATGAAGTATACCGTTTTTTGTGGGGACCTGCGATGCTTGCTCTGCTGGTCGGAACAGGAATCTTTTTAACTGTACGTCTTAAATTCCTTCCGTTTCGGAATTTGCCTCATGCGCTGTCGCTGGTTTTTAAAAAACATGAGAAAAAGGACGGCTCAGGGGATATTTCGCCGTTTCAGTCGCTTATGACAGCACTTGCCGCAACGATAGGAACAGGAAATATCGCAGGTGTTGCAACGGCGCTGGTTTCTGGCGGCCCGGGGGCGGTAGTTTGGATGTGGATATCCGCTCTTTTCGGTTTGTCTACGAAATATGCCGAAAGCGTTTTAGCAGTAAAATACAGAGAGAAAAACGATAGGGGAGAGATGTGCGGCGGACCTATGTACGCAATGAAAAACGGTTTTAAGTTTAAAACCCTTGGTAGAATAATGGCACTTTTGTTTTCTCTGTTTACAGTTATGGCGTCATTTGGTATCGGAAACATGACGCAGGCAAATTCAATTTCATCAGGACTTATGTCAGCGTTCGGAATTCCTGCTTGGATAACAGGTATCGTAATATCGGTATTGATACTTTTAATTTTGCTCGGAGGAATAAAAAGCATCGGAAAAGTATGCGGAGTAATCGTTCCTGTTATGGCGGTTGGATACATAATCAGCGCATTGATCATTATTGCATTAAATATAGAAAATGTTCCGTCGGGACTTCTTTCTATGATACAAAGTGCATTTTCGTTCAAGTCGGTTGGCGGAGGAATTCTTGGAATAACGGTTATAAAGGCAATTCAGTCGGGAGTTTCAAGGGGCGTTTTTTCAAACGAAGCGGGACTTGGCTCAGCTCCTATTGCTGCGGCAGCTGCAAATACCGATTTACCGTCAAGGCAGGCATATATAAATATGACAGGAACATTTTTTGATACGCTTTTGGTTTGTTCGATGACAGCTGTTGCCATTGCTTCGTCGGGAGTGCTTGAATCATCGGCAGCTACAGGTGCAAACCTTACTATAGAAGCTTTTGAATCAACGCTCGGACCTGTAGGCGGATATATCGTGGCTATCGGACTTGTATTTTTTGCGTTTTCGACAATTTTAGGTTGGGAATACTACGGCGAAAAGGCTCTTGAGTATTTTGTCAGAAAAAGAGCGGTGCTGATAGCGTATCGGATTTTTTATTCAGCGATATGCTTTATCGGTGCAACGGCCCAGCTTTCGGTAGTATGGCAATTCTCCGATATAGCAAATGCACTTATGGCTATACCGAATCTTATATGTCTGATTTTGTTAAGTCCGATCGTGGCAAAGGAATGCTTTGAATACCAAAAAAAGAAAAAGCTGTAATGAAAAAGGCAAAGGGTTACAAGCAAACCCTTTGCCTTTAGTTATTACTTTTCAGATTTGATTTTTTTGTTTTCCTTATAAAAATAAATTATATACATCACCAGTGACCAGAACATAATAACGGCACAGAAAATAATAATCAAATTTGCCCAAAAAGCCTCCAAATCAAAAACCAAAAGTATTATCAGCGCTACAAATAAAATTGCTGTGCATATTTTTCCGAACCATTTAGCACTGTTTACGATCCCTCGCTTGAAATTTCTTATTCCCATAACAGCCATAAAGCTTTCTTTTATAATAAGTATTGCAACAAGAAGTATTATCAGTCGGTGCTTTGCACAAAGGCAAAGCATTATAACTCCGTGCGAAAGCTTATCGGCTATAGGATCAATAGCCTTTCCTAGATTTGAAATCATATTGAAACGTCTGGCTATGAATCCGTCAAAAAAATCGGTAAGGAATCCCAAAGCAAGTATTACGATCGCTGTGTATTTTTCAGCTTGTGTATCGGCGTTCAGATATAAAATCATAAAAACACCTAAAAGAACAAATCTAAGCAATGTCAAAAGATTAGGAATTGTCAAAACTTCCTTAAACAGTTTGTTATTCATGGATTTTCCCCTTAATTTATGCGATGTTTTAATTGTATACCAAAATTTTGATTTTGTCAATTGGATATAAAGCTGTTAATCAAAAGCTGTAAGACGAATCGACCTGCTTATCTGATATTTTTTAATGTATTGAAATTGGATTTAAGATATGCTAAAATATATCTCGAATGTTAAAAGTAGAGGTGATCGCATGAAGAGATTTTTATCTAAAGGTTATGTTGTTGCTGCGCTTTGTACTATGTGTTGCATGCTTTGGGGATCGGCTATTCCGATGATAAAGCTCGGATACGAGGAGATGAATATAGACAGCGCTGATATTCCTGCTCAGATACTTTCAGCAGGTATAAGGTTTTTTCTTGCAGGAATTTTGACGTCTATTATCGGAAGTGTTATTTCAAAAAAGCCGATATACCCAAAATCAGGAGCATCGCTTTTCCGTGCGCTTAAGTTGAGCATGTTTCAGACAATAATACAGTATGTATTTTTCTATATAGGACTTGCCAATACAACCGGAGTTAAAGCATCGATTTTAGACGGTACAAGCGTTTTTATTGCATTGTTTGTATCGGGACTTATTTTTAAGATGGAAAAAGTAACGATGCATAAAATAATAGGCTCGGTCATTGGATTTATTGGAGTATTTTTAATAAACATAAATACTGAAAGCGTAAAAACACTTTTTGATTTTTCGGTTTTGGGCGAAGGTTTTATTATACTTTCAACTATCGGATATGCTTGTTCTTCAGTATTTATGAAACGCTACAGCGCTTATGACGATACTACAATGCTAAGCGGATATCAGTTTATGATCGGCGGATTGATAATGATTATAGCAGGTTATGCATTTGGAGGAAGAATTGCTGTATTTGATTTGAAGGCTGCGATGATAATAGTTTATCTTGCGTTTGTTTCTGCCGTTGCGTATACGATATGGGCACAGCTTTTAAAATACAATCCTGTTTCAAAGGTTGCAGTTTTTGGATTTTTAACTCCTGTCTTAGGATCGGTTTTTTCAATGATAATCTTAGGTGAAACCGGAGCATTTAATCTTAAAGGAGCGATATCCCTTATATTAGTATCTTTGGGAATAATGCTTGTAAACACGAATTTTCAAAAAAAGAGTGTATAAAAGAAAAACAGACTCAAAAGAAAGAAGTCTGAGAGTCTGTTTTGGGGAGCGGTTTTAATATCATTCGTGAGGGATAGCAGGATAAATCTCATTTATATCAGAGTAGAATGAGTCTAAAGCCTCATCATATGTTTTTGAACCGTTGAAGTAAAGCATCATGTTTGACTTAAGCTTTTTGCTAAGATACTGATCATAAGCCGAAAGGTTGCCGTTAAAACTGATTTTGTCAGCAGTTGCGTCAAGAAGCGAAAGGTGATTTTGTCCGCCAAGAAACGTATTTTCGTATCCGCTGCCAATAAGCTGTCGGTTCGCTTCTTTATTGTTGGAAAAGCAATGCCCGTTTTCGGTCATAGCTTTCATAGCCTCTGTATTACAGGTGAGATTTAACATAATATCCTTGATGAGTTCCTGATTATCTGTTCCCTGACAAGCAATAAGCCCTGTGCCGCCAAAGACGTATGGTACAGGTCCGGTGCAAGCTCTCCACTGCCCGTATAGTCCGTTTCCTGCTATAGCGTTTGAACCGTCTGATCTAATTTTTTCGTCAACCGTTGCGTCAGGGAGAGGAAAGTTGCTTCCCCACGTTGAGAAAAAATAACCGAATACATTTGAAGTCTTATTCATGTCATCAAACCAACTGTCATCACCAAGCGAAGTATTATTGTTGTATCCGTTGTCCGTATACTTTTTAGTAAGGTCGATCCATTGCTTTAGTTTTTCGTCAATAGTGATCTTACCGTCTGTCACCCAAGGTGCTGTCATGTTGCTTGAGAATAGTTCGTACATATCATCGTAACCCGAAAGGATTCTGTATCCGTTTTCCTTCATTTTAGCGGCAAGATCTGTGAATTTGTCGAGATCCGAAATATAAGCTTGAACTTCATCGGGATCGCTTGTTCCGAGAACTGCTTCGGCAATGTCTACTCTGTAAAAATAAAGTCCCGGTGTAGCTTCCCATGTAACACCAATAAGCTCACCTCTTTGATTTGTAAACGCCTGTTTTGTATAGTCGTACTGATTTTTGAGATCGTCTTCGGTAATTCCAAGCTCTGATACAGGAACAGCAACGTCAGAATTTACTAACTTCTCAGCTTTGTCCATATCTACAATGAAGAGGTCAATCTTTTCGTCAGTAGGTAAGTCGTTTTGATTTTCAATAGATTTGTTGAGCACTGACAGATGAGTTTCGTCTTCACTTTCGGGCAGTATCCAGTTCATTTCAACATCTTCGAGTACCTTTCTGTCAGCATGGGGTATATAGTACATTGCGAATGTTTCTTGAAATTCTAAGTTTTCGCAATAAATGTTTAGCACCTTTCCCTGATCAGTGTCTAAGCTTACATCATTCGAATTGGTTTTAGAATCCTTGCAGCTTGAGAGTGTTGTTATTGATATAACAACTGCGGCTGTTCCGATAAGAGTTCTTTTGATATTACTTGTGTTTTTCATCGAAAACCCCCTAAGATAGTGTAGAGCTGCCAAAAGATAGATATACATACTTTGATTTGGCGCTTAAACATAATAGCACATTTTTTAAAATAAAAAAAGACATGAATGACACAATATTTTTTTAAATAAAAGTGCGTGCTTTACACGATATGGTTTAAATTTTTGAGTTAAGATCATGTCGGATAAACACGAATAATGAAAAAATATTTGTTTTTATAATATATTTAGCCATAGATTTCTAGGATTTTTTTAATTCTTTTAATTTTAGCGGTAATATGTTTCGTTTGCAAAAAAACAAGCTGGTTGTTATAATAACCTTAAGGGAAAAACAGCTTATCGCTGTTTTATCGTGCATTCGCACGATTGGCTTCGCCGCCCTTAAGAACATTGAATCATTAATTTGCGGCTGTCGCCGCTCTGTCGGCTTTGCCGACGATTGCGATAAATCGCAATTAAATTATGGTATAATAACCTTAAGGGAAAAACAGCTTATCGCTGTTTTATCGTGCATTCGCACG